>JBDUBY010000193.1:0-6514 GCA_040003735.1 Parafilimonas sp. | reverse complement strand
ACCACAATGAAAAAAAAAGCAATATTAAAAACCAGGTATTGCAAAGCGAGATGATATAGTAACCTAAGTAAAAATTAAAAACTAAATAGTAAAAATTTGGAAGCCGCTGCATGAATAATGTAACGGCTTTTATTGTAAGGATTTTAATTTTGGCTTTATTAAATTAACTCCTGCTGTAATTAGGCGCTTCTCGTGTTATTTCAATATCATGCGCATGGCTTTCTCTCATACCTGCATTTGTAATTTTTACAAAGGTGGCATTTTGCAATTCATCAATTGCTTTTGCACCGCAATAACCCATACCTGCACGCAAGCCGCCTGTAAATTGTGCAACAACCTCACTTAAATAACCTTTATAAGCAACACGGCCTTCAATGCCTTCCGGTACAAACTTTCTTATGTCTTCTTCTACATCCTGAAAATAACGATCACTGCTGCCTTGCGCCATTGCTGCAATACTTCCCATGCCGCGATATTCTTTAAACTTTCTGCCTTCATAAATAATAGTTTCACCGGGACTTTCTTCGGTACCTGCAAACACACTTCCCATCATTACTGTATCTGCGCCGGCAGCCAGTGCCTTCACCATATCACCTGTATAACGAATACCTCCATCGGCAATTAAAGGAGTGCCGGAAGTTTTTAAAGCAGAAGCTGCTTCCATAATTGCTGTTAACTGCGGAACACCTGTACCGGCAACAATTCTTGTAGTGCAAATTGAACCCGGGCCGATGCCAACTTTTACGGCATCAGCACCTGCGTCTGCTAATGCTTTTGCACCGGCAGCTGTTCCAACATTACCTGCAATTACCTGCAGGTTTTTAAAATTTTTCTTTAATGCTTTTAAAACATTTATAACTCCTTTACTATGGCCGTGTGCGCTATCTAAAGTAACAACATCAACGCCTACATTCATTAAAGCTGTTGCTCTATCGTTAATGTCTCTTGTAATGCCAAGTGCAGCGCCAACAAGCAATCTTCCAAATTCATCTTTAATAGCATTTGGATAATTTCTTATTTGAAGTATATCACGATAAGTGATAAGCCCGGTAAGTTTTCCGGCTTTATTTACAACAGGTAATTTTTCAATTTTATATTTATGAAGAATGATTTCCGCTTTCTTAAGATTGGTTCCATCAGGCGCTGTGATAAGATTTTCGCGCGTCATTACTTCACTAACTTTTTTCTTCTTCTCCGTTTCAAAACGCAGGTCACGATTGGTAAGAATTCCAACAAGAATATTATTCTTATCAACAATTGGGATGCCGCCAATCTTGTTGTCTTTCATTAATTTTAAAGCATCACCAATAGTTGCATCTACCATTAACGTAATCGGATCTATGATTAAACCACTCTCACTGCGTTTTACTTTTCTTACCTGTTCAGCCTGCTGTTCAATCGTCATATTTTTATGAAGAATACCTATTCCTCCTTCTCTTGCCAATGCCATAGCAAGATTTGCTTCGGTAACTGTATCCATTGCTGCGGAAAGCATTGGAATATTAAGCTTTAATGATTTTGTAAGTCTTGTGGAAATATCTGTTTCGCGGGGAAGAACTTCGCTGTAAGCGGGAGTTAAAAGAACATCATCGAAGGTTAAGCCTTCACCAAAAAAACGTGTTTGTTTTGAAGAACTATTTATTGTTGCCATGTGCAAAGATATAGCGGCGAATAATTGTTTCAAAATTTTGGGTGATATGTAATATTAGCTAACTAACTGATTATTTTAAAAAGTAAAAAGACTTTAGAAAAAGCGGGGTTAGCTGCCATGAAAATTCATCTGTACAAGTGAGTGACACAACCATGTTCAATTGAAATACAAAAGCCAGCTACATAAAAATCTTATGTATTCAATTTCACAAAACCACCATCAATAGGATAATCGCAACCAGTAATAAACGATGCTTCATCGCTGCACAAATACAATGCAAGCTGTGCAATTTCTTCAGGCTTTCCCATGCGGCCAATAGGTTGCGTTTTTGAAAGTTTATCAAACATTTCCGCTTCTTTACCGGGATAATTTTTAGCAAGAAATCCATCAACAAACGGCGTATGCACACGGCCAGGCGAAATGCTGTTACAGCGAATATTATGTTGCAGAAAATCTTTTGCCACAGAAAGCGTCATCGCCATTACAGCGCCTTTTGTTGTGGAGTAAGCGAAGCGGTCGCTCAAACCTACAAGTGCCGCAACTGATGCAAGATTTAGAATGCTTCCGCCTTTTTGTTTCATGAAAGGCAACACTTCGTGCAGGCAATTGTACACGCCTTTTACGTTTACGTTCATCAGCTTATCAAAATCTTCTAACGATGTATTTTCTGCGTTGCCAATATGCGCAATGCCTGCGTTATTTATTAAAATATCAATTGTTGAATGCTGTTGAATAATTTGAGCGACAACATTGGTTACTTCATTTTGATTTGAAATATTGCACTTATAAAAAAATGCTTTGTTATTTGCATTGATTATTTCATCAACAACTTTTTTAGCATTATCATCAACATCAACAATGCAAATGGTTGCGCCTTGTTGCGCAAACAAAATTGATATAGCTTTTCCAATGCCGCTTCCGCCACCGGTTACAATTATAATTTTAGTGTCTAATCGAAACATGTTATTAAATTGAAAGTTAAGTCACAAAAATATAGAAGCCTTTAATGCAAGAATTTAATTAGTAAGTGAGCTTTTATGTAATCGTTTTAACTTAACAATCCGCGCAACACTTTATTAATAAATGGAAAAAATCCTTGCGGACCTGAATCAATATCTTTCATATGTACAGATGTTGAATCGCTTGTTTCAAAAATATATTTAATTATAGCCAATCTTTTTTCTAATTCAATGCCACCACCTGAAATAACAATATCAATTTTATTATTCTTTTCAAAAACAGATTTTACTTCCTCTAAATTAGAAGCAACTGAAAGCTCAATATTATTTATTAAAATTTCTTCTTTTGACGGAACATTTGTTAATCGAAGTCCAACTAATAATACTTTCTTTAATTCGCTATTCATAATTAAAAAATGATTGATGATTTTAATAAGGTGAAGGGCTAACACTTGTCCAGCCGCCATCAATAATTAAACTTTGCCCGGTGATATGTTTTGATGAAGGCGCAATCATAAAAAGTGCAGCATTTGCAATGTCTTCAACTGTTGCAGGTTTGCCCATCGGCGTAATGCGGCTCCACGTATTCAAATAATCTTTGTCTTCAGTTGTTCGCTCTGTAACTGTTGCGCCCGGTGCTATAGCATTAATATTTATATTAAAAGGTGATAATTCTACCACCAGTGTTTTTGCAAGCATTTCCAGCGCAGCTTTTGTAATGCCATAAGCGGCTAAATTTTTGTGCGCCTGGTGACCAGTTACTGATGACATCAGCAAAATACTGCCGCCATTATTTTGTTGTTTCATTTTATTTGCTGCAGCCTGCGTTAATAAAAAACTTCCGCTAATATTTAAGTTCATTACGTTCTGCAAAGCTGCAGGTTTATAATCAAAAAAATCTCCAAATAAAGTAATGCCTGCATTGGCAATTGCAATAGTTAGTTTGCCGAATTTATTTACAGCTTCATCAACCATTGTTTGAATAAATATTGGATCAGCAGCATCGCCACCAAGTGCAATACAATTTCCATGCGTTGAAATTTTTTTTGCTGCTTGTTGTGCAAGTGTTTCATCAATATCATTCAATAAAACACAAGCACCATTAATGCATAATTGTTTTGCAATTTCAAAACCGATGCCCTGACCTGCGCCTGTAATAATTGCAACTTCATTTAAAAAAGAATCAGCGTACATTTCTTAATATTTTATTGAACATTCCAAACTTCAATTTCATACGGTTTTAGTTCAGATAACACTACAGTATTTTTGTTATCAGATTTTATATTGCGATATAACAATTTCAAAGCTGAAGCTTTCATTTGTGAATCAATATTTACGCGTTCCATTGAACCAGAAAGATTGATGACAACAAGAGCTTTTTCATTTTGATAAGAACGCATAAAACTTAACACTGAATCATTATCATTAATAATAGTTTGATATTTTCCATAAGCAATTGCTTTATTTGATTTATGCAAATCAATCATCGTTTTATAAAAATTATACAAAGAGTTTGAATCATCTTTTTCTTCTTCCAAAGAAATGCCATCATTTGATTTAAGATTAGTACTGTTCCACCACGCGCCAGAATTTTTATACCACAATGCCATTCCTTTTCCACTATCTGATGCATACCATTCAAATGCTTCGCGTTGCGGAATATCATTGCCATCGCCGCTATTAAAATGTTTTCCGCCGCCAGCCATTCCTAACTCCTGTCCATAATAAATTGATGGAATACCACCAACCAATAAATTTAAAGCTGCGCCAATTTTTTCTTTGTCAATATTTTTATTCACTCTTGAAGCAAAACGTTTCATGTCATGATTTTCAATAAACACAACCTGCGCTTTATTGGCCGGAGTTTTATTAAGTGAAAAATTTGCAGCAGAATCAATTTTATTTTTATTAAAAGTTGCTATTGCCATTTGCAAACTAAAATCAAATACACGATCAACATTTCCGTTAGTAAAATAATCCATGCCATAAGAAAACCAGTTTGCCTGTTCTGCGGTGAATATCAACTTTGGATTTATTTTTTTCAGGCCTGCAAAAAGTGGCGTCCAAAAATCAGCAAACAAACCTGCAAGTTGCAGCTTGTTATCCAATGTATCCATCATGTGATCTAAACGAAATCCATCAACTCCATCATCAAACTTTCCATCATGATTAGGATCAGCAAAATAACTGAACAACTTTACATTATAATCTAATACATTTTTGCTTTTAAGATTTACCGTAGTTATTCTTTTAAAAACATTATCATAACCTGTTAAACCGTTTACGCCAAACACAATGCTGGATGGTTTTGTGTGCGCAGAATCATCATACAAAATATAATCGCTGTATTTAGAGTTGAGATTATTATAAGAATCTTTCCACCACAAATGATCCTCGGTCACATATTGCGTTTCCATGTCAAGATAAATCTTCATTCCATGTGCATGAATTGCACGAACAAGATTTATAAAATCATTCATCGTTCCATATTCATCATCTATCTTTTTAAAATCATCAGCAAAATAATTGTGATAAAAAACTGACTGATATAAAGGCAATAATAATATCGCATTCACACCCAACTCCTGTAAGTAATCCAGCTTTGCGTTGATGCCATTTAAATCACCTTGTAAATCACCATTGCTATCATAAAAACTTCTTTGAAAAAGATGATAAATAACTTCAGGTTGATTTTTTGTTTGAGCAGGTAATGATGTTTCAAACAAAACAAATAATAAACAGCAAGCAATTATTTTCATCTTACAAAAAAACTATTTTTAAAAAACAATGAGTGCAAAATCTTTTAAATTTAATCACTCATTCATATAGGTTACGTGTCAAACCATCGCCGTTGAAAGATGAATTGAAGAGGAATTTTCGCACAGAGATAACGGAATAAACAGAGACAGATTTATTTTGTGGGTGCCGAGCTATAGTAATTCTATTGAGCTTCGTAGAGCCTGTCCTCAACTTGATTGGGGATCGCAACACTGCAACTGTTGAATATAAATTAAACAATAGCGTTTATAGATTGTTTTGTTGCTTCAATTGTTGCATTAAAATCATCATAACTTAAAGCGTTACTTAAGAACCAACTTTCATAACCGGATGGCGGTAAATAAATTCCTTGATTCAACATTGCATGAAAAAATTTATTAAAGAAAGCAATATTAGATGAAGCTGCATCTTCAAAATTATTTACAGCTTTATCAGAAAAAAAGACTGACAACATAGAACCAAGTTGATTGATAACAACTTTAATATTTGCTTCATCAAAAACTTTCTGCAAACCATCTTTTAAATATTTTCCTTTAGCATCAAGTTCATTATAAATGTTCGGATTATTTTTTAAATGATTTAATAAAGTAAAGCCAGCAATCATTGCAATTGGATTTCCACTTAAAGTTCCGGCCTGGTAAACATTTCCAAGAGGCGCAATGTGTTGCATAATTTCAGCTTTCCCACCAAATGCACCAACAGGCATTCCGGCACCAATTACTTTTCCATAAGTTATTAAATCAGCATCAATTTTTAACCTTTCCTGTGCGCCGCCTTGCGCCAAACGAAAACCTGTCATCACTTCATCAAAAATGAAAACAATATCTTCTTCCGTACAAATTTTTCTAAGCGATTCAAGATAATTTTCTTCTGGTAAAATGCAACCCATATTACCGCAAACAGGTTCAATAATAATAGCTGCAATTTGTTTTTTATGTTGACCAATTAATTGTTGTACTGCATCAATATCATTATAAGGTGCAGTTAATGTATCATTCGCAACACCAGCCGTAACACCGGGCACAGTTTGAATATTAAATGTTGCAACACCGCTTCCTGCTTTCACCAAAAAACTATCTGCATGACCATGATAACAACCTTCAAATTTTATAATTTTATTTTTGCC
>JBDUBY010000235.1:0-1989 GCA_040003735.1 Parafilimonas sp. | reverse complement strand
CACTTTTATCTTCCGCCATTAATATCATTCCATTGCTTTCAATGCCACGCATTTTGCGCGGTGCAAGATTAGCAACAACCACAACTTGTTTTCCAACAATATCATCGGCTTTAAAATGCAAAGCAATACCTGAAACAACAGTGCGTTTTTCAAAACCTAAATCTATTTCAAGCTTTAAAAGATTATCAGCTTTCTCAACTTTTTCTGCCGAAACAATTTTACCAACTTTTAAATCAAGCTTTGCAAAATCATCGTATTGAATTTGAGCTTTGCCCCCAGCCCCTAAAGGGGGGTTTTCAGCTTCAATCATTTTTGAATTTGATGTTGTTTCCTCAAGTCCCTTTAGGGATTTAGGGCTATCTGTTTTCACTAAACCGCTTTTTAATTTATCTATCTGCATTTCTATTTCTTTATCATCAATCTTTCTAAATAAAATTTCAGGTGCACGTAAACTGTAGCCCACTTTTAATAAATCAATTTTTCCTGCATTTTCCCAATCCAGCATTCTATCCACAACCTTCATCATGTGCAATAATTTTTTTGAAGTGAATGGAAGAAATGGATTAATAAGAATTGCAAGATTTGCAGTAAGCTGTAAACACAAGTGCAAACAATTATCAATCAGCTTTCTGTCAACTGTCAATTCTCCACTGTCAATTTTCTTTTTCCATGGCTCTTTTTCCTGCATGTATTTATTGCCTTTGCGCGAAAGGTCAATCACTTCAAACAATGCTTCCCGAAATTTAAACTCTTCAATTGCTTTTTCAACTTTTACTTTAGCATTTTTAATTTCTTCAACCAGTTTTTTATCTAAATCATCTATTACATCTGTATGAAATTTTGGAACTTTTCCGCCGCATAATTTATGCATCAGCACAAAGGTTCTGTTTACAAAATTTCCAAATATGCTTGCGAGTTCACTGTTATTTTTTTCCTGGAAATCTTTCCAGGTAAAATCATTATCTTTTGTTTCGGGCGCATTGCTGCAAAGCACATAACGCAACACATCTTCACAACCTTTAAAATCTTCCAAATATTCATTCACCCAAACTGCCCAGTTGCGCGACGTAGAAACTTTATCACCTTCAATATTTAAAAATTCATTGGCAGGAACATTATCAGGCAAAACAAATTCACCATGTGCTTTTAACATTGCAGGAAAAATAATGCAATGAAAAACGATATTATCTTTTCCAATAAAATGAATTAACCGTGTATCTTCTTTACACCAGTAATCTCTCCAATCGTTCGTTAATTCTTTTGTAGCGCTGATGTAACCAATTGGCGCATCAAACCAAACATATAAAACCTTTCCTTCAGCATCAGGCAACGGAACTTGAATTCCCCAGTTGCTGTCACGCGTCATTGCACGAGATTGCAAACCGTTATCCAGCCAGCTTTTGCATTGACCATACACATTATTTTTCCATTCTTTATGATCTTCTAAAATCCATTGCTTTAAAAAAGATTCATAATTCTGCAAAGGAAAATACCAATGTTTAGTTTTCTTTTTTACAGGTGTTGCATTGCTTAATGCGCTGCGCGGATTGATCAGCATTTCAGGACTTAGAGAAGATCCGCAACGTTCGCATTGATCGCCATACGCATTTGGATTACTACAAACCGGGCAAGTACCGACGATGTATCTATCGGCTAAAAATGTTTTGGTTTCTTCATCATAATACTGTTCTGTTTCCTTCTCTTCGAATAAACCTTTATCGTATAATGTGGTGAAAAAATCTGATGCAGTTTGATGATGAATTTTGTTTGATGTACGTGAATAAATATCAAACGAAATTCCCATTTGCTCTAAACTCTCTTTTATTATTGTATGATATTTATCAACTACCTGTTGTGGTGTTACACCTTCCTTCATTGCACGGATAGTAATAGGAACGCCATGTTCATCACTTCCGCTTACAAATTTCACATCGCGTTTTTGTGCACGTAAATACCGCACATAAATATCTGCGGGTAAATAAACTCCCG
>JBDUBY010000331.1:0-1992 GCA_040003735.1 Parafilimonas sp. | reverse complement strand
AAAATATTATTGCAGAAAGATGTGGCTAAAGAAAAATTATATCAACAACATGAATAAATTTTTTTCACTACTATAAACAAGCAGTAGCCTGTAGTTTCTACTACGGGCTTTACATTAAAATGAGGAAGCTTTATCGATATAAAATTGTATAATGAAATTACAGTTTGCAGACTTTGCTATTATTGTTTTGTACCTGGTTACAATGCTTTTAATCGGCTGGTTCTTACGTGAAAAAGCAAGAGCGAGCAAAGAAAGTTATTTGCTTGGCGGCAAACGTTTGCCCTGGTATTTATTAGGCTTGAGTGATGCTTCGGATATGTTTGATATAAGCGGAACCATGTGGATGGTTTCGTTATGTTTTGTGTATGGAATGAAGAGTATTTGGATTCCATGGTTGTGGCCTGTTTTTAACCAGGTTTTTAATATGATGTTTTTAGCAAAATGGCTGCGTCGTTCCAATGCAAATACGGGTGCAGAATGGCTGGCGACGCGTTTTGGTTTAAGTGGAAAAGGTGTAAAAGGATCGCACACAATTATTGTTGCATTTGCATTAATTGGTTGTCTTGGTTTTATGGCTTATGGTTTTATTGGTCTTGGAAAATTTATTGAAATTTTTCTTCCGTGGAATTTAGTGCAGCCATATATTCCATTTCATATTGCACCGGAATATGTAGCACATTTTTATGGAATTATTTTTACGCTCTTCGCAGTTTTTTATTCTGTGCTTGGCGGCATGCACAGTATTGTTTTGGGTGATTTGATCAAGTATATAATTATGACTATTGGCTGCATTGCTGTTGCTGTAATTGCTATTCAGCATTTGCATGGTAATGGGGAAGCAGCACTGAATGTTCCTGCAGGATGGGGTAATCCTTTTTTTGGCTGGCATTTAAATTTAGATTGGAGTAAATATGTTGCAGCAGCAAATCAAAAAATTGCAGATGATGGTTATGATCTCTTTGGTTTCTTTTTTATGATGATGTTATTCAAAGGTGTGTTTGCTTCACTGGCTGGTCCTGCGCCAAATTATGATATGCAAAAAATTCTTTCATCGCGTTCGCCGAAAGAAGCATCGAAGATGACAGGTTTTGTCTCCATCATTTTATTGCCGATTCGATATGCGATGGTAATTGGCTTGACTGTGTTGGGCTTGCTTTATTTCAAGCAACTAAATTTAGATAATGGCAGCGGCGGAATTGATTTTGAAAGAGTGTTGCCCGGTGCCATAAATGGTTTTTTGCCTGTAGGAATTTTAGGCATTGTTTTAACTGGTTTGCTTGGCGCATTTATGGGTACATTTTCAGGAACATTAAATGCCGCGCAAGCTTATATTGTTAATGATATTTATCTTAAGTATATCAACCCAAATGCATCAACTAAAAAAACAATTACAGTAAGTTATTTATCAGGAATTATTGTTGTAGCAGTTGGTGTTACACTTGGTTTTTTTACAAAGGATGTGAACAGCATTTTGCAATGGATAGTTTCCGGTTTATATGGTGGATACATTGCCGCAAATATGTTGAAATGGTATTGGTGGCGCTTTAATGCAAACGGATTTTTCTGGGGCATGTTTGCAGGCACAGCAGGTGCATTAATCTTTTCAGAATTCTTTTCAGGTGTACAATTTTTATATTTCTTTCCTGTGTTGTTTTTAATATCGTTGGCGGGATGTTTTATAGGAACATTTACAGCACCTGCAACAGAAACAGAAATACTTAAAAGTTTTTATAAAAAAGTAAAGCCCTGGGGTTTCTGGAAACCAATTAACGAGTTGGTAATTGCAGATGATCCATCATTCATACCAAACAAAAGATTTAAACTGGATATGTTTAATGTGGTGATAGGAATTGTTGCGCAATGTTGCCTTACTATTTTGCCGATGTATGTGGTGCTTTGGATGAAACTGCCTTTACTGACTACTGTAATAATTCTTATAATAATAATTTTCATTCTTAAAAAAACATGGTGGAATAAACTGGAAGATTAAAG
>JBDUBY010000017.1:0-6623 GCA_040003735.1 Parafilimonas sp. | reverse complement strand
ACCGCGAAATAATTCCGCGGTTAACATCAGCACATAATTATAATTATAAAAGTTTGCCTGTTTATAAATTTTTAGGCGATCTGCAAATGCAGCATATCGCGCAGCCAAATATCTGGGACTGGAGTTTCTTAAAAGCATTAAAATATTTGCCGCGTGTTGTATATAAAAATATTATTCTAAAAAAAGCACAATGGAAAATAAGTAAAGACAATATCAATAAATTATTACAATCAACAAATGATAAAACGCTTTTTTGCAGTGAAGTTAAAAAGCAATTTAACCTTACTGATCGTGTTGTAATTTCTGAAGCCGATAATGATTTGTTGATTGATTTTAACGAAACTGCTGCACATGAATTATTCCATCAACACTGCAAAAAAAATGACAATATTTTTATAGAGGAATTTTTATTTACGCAGGAAAATTGCATTCTAAAAGATGAAAGAAATGCTGCTTATACAAATGAAATAATCATTCCTTTATATGAAACGGCATCGCCGACAAAAGACTTCATTGCGCAAAAAGATATTAACCACAAAAATGTACAAAGAAAGTTTTCACCAAACAGCGAATGGTTGTATTTTAAAATTTATTGCGGCCCAAAAACAGCAGAGAAAATTTTAAGCAATCAAATCAATGCGTTTATAAATAATGGTTTAAGGAAAGGTTTATTTCAGAAATTTTTCTTCATAAGATTCAAAGATGATTTTTCGCATATAAGAATTAGATTTTATAATGCTGATGTGGCAAAGCAGCCAGTTTTGCAACATCAGTTTTTAAATTATTTGCAGCCGTTAATAAATAATAATTCAATTAATAAAATATCAATTGATACATACAACCGCGAACTGGAGCGATATAATGCTGTATTAATAGAAGATGCAGAAACCATTTTTTTTAATGACAGTTTTGCCGTGATCACACTTTTAAATCTTTTCGCTGATGATGAAGAAATGCGTTTATACAGCGCTTTGTCAGGTATAGATTTTTTATTAAATGATTTTGGTTTGGATATTCAATCAAAACACAAAATTTTAAAAACAGTTCAGCAAAGCTTTTTTAAAGAGTTTGGTGGTTTGCCCAATTTGCAAAAACAGTTAAACGCAAAATACAGGCAACATCAAAAACAAATTTTTTTATACCTGGATGAAAAAAGCAATACTGATTCGGCAATTATTAACGAAACCCGAGAAATTTTTGGAAAACGTTCAATCCAAAACCGGTTTATAAGTCAGTCAATGCAAACAAAGATGCGCGCAGAAAATCCCGAATCATTTTACGGTTTAATACCGCATTTGCTGCACATGTTTATCAATCGCATGTTTATAAATAACCAAAGAAAACATGAGCTGGTGATCTATCATTTCATGGAGAAATATTATAATTCTCAATTGTCAATTGCTGGCAAAAAACCACTATAATTAATCGGTATGACATTTTTGCATTTATTATGCGGTGGCATAATGATTGATTATCTGCATATAACTTAATCTTAAAGAAATAAATATGGGAAAAATAATAGGTATTGATTTAGGCACAACCAACAGTTGCGTATCCGTTATGGAAGGGAATGAACCCGTGGTTATTGCAAATGATGAAGGCCGCCGCACTACGCCTTCGGTTGTTGCTTTTTTAAAGAATGGTGAACGTAAAGTAGGTGATCCTGCAAAACGTCAGGCAATTACTAATCCGCATAACACTATTACAAGTGTAAAGCGTTTTATGGGCCGTCGTTTTGATGAAGTGACAGAAGAAATCAGTCACTGGAGTTATAAAGTTGTGAAAGGCGATAATAATACTGTTCGTATAGATATTGATGGCAGAATGTACACGCCGCAGGAAATTTCTGCAATGATCTTACAGAAGATGAAGAAAACTGCAGAAGATTATTTAGGCCAGGAAGTAAGCGAAGCAGTAATTACTGTTCCCGCTTATTTTAATGATGCGCAAAGACAAGCTACGAAAGAAGCTGGCGAAATTGCAGGTTTGAATGTGCGCAGAATTGTAAACGAACCAACAGCAGCAGCGCTTGCTTATGGTTTGGATAAGAAGCATTCTGATCAAAAAATTGCAGTGTTTGATCTTGGTGGTGGAACGTTTGATATATCCGTTTTGGAATTAGGTGAAGGTGTGTTTGAAGTAAAATCAACTAACGGAGATACACATTTAGGTGGTGATGATTTTGATAAAGTAATTATGGATTGGCTGGCTGATGAATTCAAAAAACAGGAAGCAATTGATTTGCGTAAAGATCCAATGGCTTTACAACGTTTGAAAGATGCTGCTGAAAAAGCAAAAGTTGAATTATCATCTTCATCAGAAACAGAAATCAATCTTCCTTATATAACAGCAGTTGATGGTGT
This sequence comes from Parafilimonas sp., assembly GCA_040003735.1. Classification (GTDB taxonomy): domain Bacteria; phylum Bacteroidota; class Bacteroidia; order Chitinophagales; family Chitinophagaceae; genus Parafilimonas. The sequence goes on along the minus strand of JBDUBY010000017.1, from coordinate 4,260 downwards.
TCCAAAACATCTTGTTATAAAATTAACGCGTGCAAAATTTGAACAGCTTGCTGATAATCTTTTTGCAAGATGTTTGAAACCATGTGAAGCTGCATTAAAAGATGCAGGTTATTCAACTTCACAAATTGACGAAGTGATTTTGGTAGGTGGTTCTACACGTATTCCTAAAGTGGGTGAAATAGTTGAAAAATTCTTTGGTAAAAAACCAAACCGCAGTGTGAATCCTGATGAAGTTGTTGCGGTTGGTGCAGCTATTCAGGGTGCAGTTTTAAGCGGAGAAGTAAAGGATGTTTTATTACTTGACGTAACGCCGCTTACACTTGGTATTGAAACGTTAGGCGGCGTGTTAACACCAATGATTCAGTCAAACACAACTATTCCAACAAAGAAAACAGAAGTTTATTCAACGGCCAGTGATAACCAGCCGGGCGTACAAATACATGTTTTACAGGGTGAAAGAAGTCTTGCAAAGGATAATAAAAGTCTTGGTGTATTTAACCTTGATGGTATTCCGCCGGCACCACGCGGCGTTCCGCAAATTGAAGTAACATTTGATATTGATGCAAATGGTTTAATACATGTAAGTGCAAAAGATAAAGGCACTGGTAAAGAACAAAAGATTCGTATAGAAGCAGGAAGTGGCTTAAGCAAAGAAGAAATTGAAAAGATGAAGAATGATGCAAAAGCACATGAGTCAGAAGATAAAACGGCACGGGAAAAGATAGATAAATTGAACCAGGCAGATAGCTTAATCTTCCAGACAGAAAAACAATTTAAAGAGTTTGGAGACAAAATTCCTGCTGATAAAAAAGCACCAATTGAAGCAGCTTTGAATAAATTAAAAGAAGCACATAAAAGCCAGGATGTAGCCGCAGTTGATGCAGCTATGACGGAAATGAACACTGCGTGGACTGCAGCAAGTGAAGAAATTTATAAGGCTCAACAAGCTGGTGCAACAGCAGATGCAGGTGGTGCGCAACAACAGCCTCAGGATGAAAATCCACAAGGTGCTCAGCAAAATGCTGAAAATGTAACAGATGCTGAGTTTGAAGAAGTGAAATAAGTTGAACCTGGTTTATATTAGAAGATCAATTGATTATAAAAAGCCTTTGCGATTGCAAAGGCTTTTTATTTGGTAACCAACTGTGGCAATTCTATTTATCGTTCCTTGCGTCGCACGCTTGTACTGCAGATTCGACGATGGCGGCGTCAAGCTTATAATTTTTAAAGTATGCAAGCTTAAGGCCGTATCAACTTACAAGTTTTTATGATTTTTCCTTACAAACTTTACTGCTCTTCCTTAATATGCTACTACGCCTTCAATATAATCAAGATCTTTGTGATAAGTCTCTTCAGAAAATATAACAGCAATCAATCCTATAATTATTACAATAACGCCTGTTATCCATCCGGCTTGCAAATAATTGCCTGTTGCATTTTGCAACCAAACAAACAATGGCGTAACTATTACTGCAAGTGAACCGCGAACCATATTAGGTGCGGTGGTAGCAACCGTGGCACGAATGTTTGTACCAAACTGTTCTGCCGCCGTAGTTACAAAAATGGTCCAAAAGCCACCGCCAATACCAACTACAATAGTTGCTAGATAGAACGTTGATAGGCTTGCGCCATGCAAACTGAAAAACCACCACACACTTGCAGACATAATAATATAGTAGAGGTACAATACTTTTTTACGGCTTTTAAGCCAGAAACTTAAGATACCCGCTAACAAGCTGCTTACAGAAATTGCAGCATACGAATACATAACTGCTTTACCCGGATCTATTGATCCTTGTACGCCCATTTTTGCTGCAAATTCTTTAGAGAAAGTAATAAGTATTCCTATCAGGTACCATGTTGGCAAACCAACGAGAATAGCAATCAAATATTTTTTTAACCGCTTTCCATTTGTAAACAGCATAAGAAAATTTCCTTTAGAAATATTCTTGTTTTGTATTGTTTTAAACATGCCGGATTCTAATACGCTTGTACGAAGTAATAACAGCACAATACCCAAACCGCCACCAATAAAATAGCAAGTGCGCCATTCAAACTCTTTGTTTACAAAAAACGCTACAACCGCTCCTGCAATACCAACTCCGGAGATTATAGAAGTTCCTAATCCTCTTTTTTCTTTTGGTAGTAATTCTGTAACTAAAGTAACACCGGCTCCAAGTTCACCTGCCAAACCAAGACCTGTAATAAATCTTACCAACGCATATTGATTTACATTTTGTACAAAACCATTTGCAATATTGCCAAGTGAATAAATAATGATGGACGCAAATAGCACTTTTAATCTTCCTTTTTTATCGCCAAGAACGCCCCATAAAATGCCGCCAATTAATAAACCCAGCATTTGTATGTTGATAATAAATAACCCATCTTTTGAAATTTGATCATCATTTAAACCAAAAGATTTTAAAGATGGAATTCTGATTATGCTGAACAAAAGCAGATCGTAGATATCAACAAAATAACCTAATGCTGCCACCAATACAGCAAGGCTGAATACAGATTGTTGCCTGTTATTCATCTGAATATTTTTACTTTTTTTGTTTGATAAAATGCCTTTTTATAATTCTGATTGCTTTACCTGTTATGATTTCATCATACAATATTTTCTGATTTTGGTTTGTCTTTGGCAAAAAAGAATTTATAAATTATAGGAACTGTAGTAACTATCACTATTAAAATTACAATCATTTCAAGATGCTCTTTTAAATCAATATTAAACTTATTTAATACCCATTTATACAAAAAATGTCCGGCAAATAACATGGTGAAAACCCAGGCAACACAGCCGATAATATTAAAATAAATAAACTTCTTTTTATCCATATTAACTACACCTGCAACTATTGGTGCAAAAGTGCGGATGATAGGCACAAAACGCGCTGCAACAATTGCCCAACCTCCATATTGATTATAAAAATCTGTGGCGCGGAGTAAATATTTTTTTTTAAAGAAGAATGTGTCTTTACGGTGATATAAAAAAGGACCGCTCTTCTTGCCAAACCAATAACCAACCATATTTCCGAGTATGCCTCCAACAGAAATGATTATCCATAAAAAAAACAGATCAGCAAATTCATTTGTAGAAGGAATAACGCTGGCAGCAAGATCACGGCTATAAATTCCGGCAACAAATAACAAACTATCTCCCGGTAAAAAGAAACCAACAAACAAACCGGTTTCAGCAAATATTATAAACAGCAATAACCACAATCCGCCATATTCAATATAAAATTGCGGGTTGATGAGATCGTGCCATTGAAAATCCAATAAATGTATCATTGTGTGGTTTGATAAAAGTAATCAATCTAAAGCTTTCTCCCATTTACTCACAGCACTTGTTGCCAATGCGTTTCCTAAAACATTCGTTGTTGTTCTAAACATATCGCAAAAATGATCGATCGGCAAAATTAATGCAACACCTTCCGGTGGAATTTTAAACATAGCGCATGTTGCGGTTACCACAACCAATGATGCACGTGGCACGCCTGCAATTCCTTTACTGGTTAGCATTAAAACAAGCAACATAGTAAGCTGCGTTCCATAATCTAAATGAATGCCGTAAGCCTGCGCAATTGCCATGCTTGCAAAAGTCATGTACATCATGCTGCCATCTAAATTAAAAGAATAACCAAGTGGTAAAACAAATGAAACAATTTTTTCATCGCATCCAAATCTTTCTAATTCCTCTGTAAGTTTTGGAAATACAGCTTCGCTGCTGGTTGTGCTAAATGCAATTATTATTGGTTGAATGATATGCTTTAAAAGACTGGGCAATCGCTTGTTTAAAATAATAAAACCAACAATTAAAAGAATGATCCATAACAACACGATGCCGATAATGAAGTACAAAAAATAATGCGCATAGAATAAAAATATTTTTGGTCCTTCGGTTGCCATTACACCGGCAAGTGCACCAAATACGCCAAGCGGTGCAACCATCATTACATAACCAACCATTTTTAAAATAACATGCGAAACCGCATCGAAACCTTTAATAATTATTTTTCCTTTTTCGCCAAGCGCTGCTGTAGCTATACCAAACAGAACAGCGAATACTACAATTTGTAAAATTTGATTTTGCGCCATTGAATCAATAACACTTACAGGAAATACATGCTCAACAAAATTTTGTAAACTGAAAGCCTGTGTTTTACCTATTAAATCTTTTGCGCCGTTTACATCTGCACTACTTAAATTAATGCCGGCACCCGGCTGAAAAATATTTACGAGCAACATACC
>JBDUBY010000280.1:0-6626 GCA_040003735.1 Parafilimonas sp. | reverse complement strand
TGGAAAATATTGATAAAGTAATTGAGATAGATCAATCACCAATCGGCAGAACACCAAGAAGTAATCCTGCAACGTACTGTGGATTTTTTACAGATATAAGAACATTATTTGCATCAGTGCCTGAAGCAAAAATTCGTGGTTATGCTGCCGGGCGTTTTTCATTCAATGTAAAGAGCGGGCGTTGTGATGTGTGTGAAGGCGGCGGTATGCGCACTATTGAAATGAATTTTTTACCTGATGTATATGTGCCTTGTGAAAAATGCAATGGCAAACGTTATAACCGCGAAACATTGGAGATTCGTTACAAAGGTAAATCTATTGCTGATGTGTTGAATATGACTGTTGAAGAAGCAGTTGAATTTTTTCAAAGCGTTCCATATATCTACCGCAAAATAAAAGTTCTGGAAGAAGTTGGTCTTGGTTATATAACACTCGGTCAAAGCGCTGTAACCCTTAGTGGCGGCGAAGCACAACGTGTTAAGTTATCAACTGAATTAAGCAAACGCGATACGGGAAAAACATTTTATATTTTAGATGAACCTACAACAGGTTTGCATTTTGAAGACATACAACATTTGCTTGATGTACTAAATAAACTGGCAGATCGTGGTAATACGGTTTTAGTAATTGAACACAATCTTGATGTGATAAAAGTTGCCGATCATGTTATTGATCTTGGCCCTGAAGGCGGAGATGGCGGCGGCAAAATTTTATTTGAAGGAATACCGGAAGAACTCATTAAGAATAAAGAAAGTCATACCGCAAAATTCTTAAAAGCTGAATTGAATTAAAATAAGAAAGCCCTTTATTAAAAAGGGCTTTCTTATTTTCTCATGTTAAACAACTCTTATTTTGCGGCGCCTTCTACTAAAACGGTTGTTTTATTATTCAGCACTTCAACAAAGCCACTTTCAATTTTATAATTATCAAAATCTGTTTTTGTTTTTAACACCTTGATATTGCCTTTTCCCAAAGCTGCAACTAACGGCGCATGTTTATCCAAAACTTCAAACGAACCAGCGATACCGGGTAACTGGATGCCATAAACATCTCCGCTATATAATTTTGTTTCCGGTGTTAATATTTCGAGCGTCATAATTTGAATTATCCTTTTGCCTGTTCAATTAATTTCTTTCCTTTTTCAATAGCATCTTCAATTGTACCAACAAGATTAAATGCTGATTCAGGATATTCATCCACTTCACCATCCATGATCATATTAAATCCACGGATAGTGTCTTCAATACTTACAAATACGCCTTTTAAACCGGTGAAAGCTTCTGCAACATGGAATGGTTGCGATAAGAAACGTTGAACACGTCTTGCACGGCTTACTACTAATTTATCTTCTTCACTTAATTCATCCATACCAAGAATGGCGATAATATCCTGTAATTCTTTATAGCGCTGCAAGGTTAATTTAACACGGTTTGCAGTATCATAATGCAGGTCGCCAACAATTTGTTTCGTAAGAATTCTTGATGTAGAATCCAATGGATCAACTGCAGGATAGATACCTAAATCCGCAATTTTACGGCTTAATACCGTTGTTGCATCAAGATGCGCAAATGTTGTTGCCGGTGCAGGATCGGTCAAGTCATCCGCAGGCACATACACGGCTTGTACAGAAGTGATAGAACCATTTCTTGTTGAAGTAATTCTTTCCTGCATCAATCCCATTTCTGTTGCCAAAGTTGGCTGGTAACCAACCGCTGAAGGCATACGGCCCAACAACGCGGATACTTCGGAACCTGCTTGTGTAAAACGGAATATATTATCAACGAAAAACAAAATGTCTCTTCCTTTTCCTGTACCATCACCATCGCGGAAATATTCAGCAACGGTTAAACCGCTTAATGCAACACGTGCACGTGCGCCTGGAGGTTCATTCATCTGGCCAAATACAAACGTAGCTCTTGAATCTTTCAAACCTTCCATATCAACTTTACTCAAATCCCATCCACCTTCTTCCATGCTATGTTTGAAAGCATCACCATATTTCATAATGCCAGCTTCGATCATTTCGCGCAAAAGATCATTTCCTTCACGCGTTCTTTCACCAACACCTGCAAATACAGAAAGACCGCCATAACCTTTAGCGATATTGTTAATCAGTTCTTGTATCAATACAGTTTTACCTACACCTGCACCACCAAATAAACCAATCTTTCCACCTTTTGCATAAGGCTCAATAAGATCTATAACTTTAATACCTGTAAGTAATACTTCTGTTGCTGTACTTAAATTTTCAAATGCCGGTGGCTGTGCATGAATTGGTCTTGCGTTTTCTTTACTTACCAAAGGCAAACCATCAATAGCATCACCAGTTACATTAAATAAACGGCCATGTATTGCTTCACCTGTTGGCATGGCAATCGCAATTCCAGTATCAATTACTTCTGCACCGCGCACCAAACCTTCTGTTGCATCCATTGCGATGGTGCGAACACTATCTTCACCTAAGTGCTGTTGAACTTCAAGCACTAACTTATCTCCGTTGGGGCGTTTTAATTCTAAAGCGTTATAGATTTCGGGCAGCGAACCGTCTGGAAAATAAACGTCAACCACCGCACCAATTATTTGCTTAACCTTTCCTTTATTAGCCATAAAATTTTATGCTTTTAAATTTTGCGCAAATGTAAGGTTCTGTGGCAAGAAATCCGAATAATAATTAACCATTTCTGTCACTTGCATTTATAATTAAACTTGTTTAAAATTTATTGAGTCGTTTGAATTGAAACCAAAGCTGAATAAAGATTTGAAGCACAAGTGTTGCGACGCAACCGTGCTCAATTGAAATGCCGCAGCCGGTCACCAAAAAAATTATCTACAACGTTGCCATATCAATCACAAACCTGTACTTAACATCGCCTTTCAGCATGCGCTCATAACTTTCATTAATGTCTTTAATATTAATTACTTCAACATCAGAAACGATATTATGTTCGGCGCAGTAATCAAGCATTTCCTGCGTTTCGGGAATGCCGCCAATTAGTGAACCGCCCAAACTTTTTCTACCCATTATTAAATTAAATGCTGGGACCTGTGCTGGTGTTGGAGGCGCTCCCACGCAAACCATAACGCCGTTTGTTTTCAGCATATTTAAGTACATATTATAATCGTGTTCGGCAGAAACGGTATCTAAAATAAAATCGAAATATCCAGTCACCGCAGCAACCTGGTCTTTATCTTTTGTTAGAACAAATTTATGTGCACCTAATCTTTTTGCGTCAGCTTCTTTTGAAGGAGAATGACTAAGCATAGTAACTTCCGCACCAAACGAGGCAGCCAATTTTACACCCATGTGGCCTAAACCACCGAGCCCAAGAATTCCGACCTTATCTCCCTTGCCAACTTTCCAATGGCGAAGCGGAGAATATGTGGTAATGCCGGCACACAATAATGGCGCAATGCCTTCCAACGGTTGTTTATCGGAAATGGTTAACACAAAATCTTCATGAACAACTATTTGTTTACTATAACCACCATAAGTAACACCGCCACTATGTTTGTCTTGACCATTATAAGTTCCAACCATTCCAACCAAACAATATTGTTCTAAACCTTGTTTGCAATTCTCACATTCACGGCAACTATCAACCAGGCAACCAACAGCTGCCAAATCTCCTTCCTTAAATTTTTTTACATGATCTCCAACTTTTGTAACACGACCAACAATTTCGTGGCCCGGAACCGCAGGATAAACCGTTCCGCCCCACTCATTACGAACAGTATGCAAATCGCTGTGGCAAACGCCGCAGTATAGAATATCAATTTGAACATCGTGTGATGTTGGTTCTCTCCTATCCAAACTCCATGGTGCTAAGGGTGTTGTTGCGCTTTGAGCTGCATAAGCTTTTGTTGACATAATTTTAATTTTATTTAAATAAATTTTTTACAAGATGTAGTTCCAATATTCAAACTATAATTTAAAGATTAAATATTACAGATCATAGAATGCAATTGCATTATTACTGAAAATATCATTTTGTTCATCTGCTGAAAAAGAAAAAAAATAATCCTTCACAATTTGCAGCACTTTTTTATACGATGCTGCCACCAAACAAACCGGCCAGTCAGAACCAAACATTATTCTTTTTGTTCCAAAAGTTGCTGTTACAATATCAAGATAAGGCTGGAATGTTTGTTGTGAATAATCGTTCCAGTTTGCTTCAGTAACCATGCCCGAAATTTTGCAATACACATTTTGACAGTTTTTAAATTGAGCAATATCACTTTTCCATTGTTCAATTTCACCAGATTTTATATATGGTTTTGCAAGATGATCAATCACAAACTTTTGATCAGGAAAAAATTTTACAAGTTCTAATGCATATTTTAATTGATCAGGATAAATTAAAATATCATAAGTAAAATTATATTTCTTTAATAATGATATTGCATTTTTAAAAGATGGTCGCAGCATAAATGCCCTGTCTTTTTCGCCTTGTAAAATATGCCTGAAACCTTTTAATTTTTTATATTGATGCCAGTAAGCTAGCTTTTCTTCAATATCAATATTCGTTAAATCAACCCAACCAACAATACCTTTTATAAAATCAAATTCTTCAGCAAAACTTAAAAAGAAATTATTTTCTTTTTCTGTTTGATTTACCTGCACAGCAACGCAACCTTCAACATTATTTTCTTTATAAATTAATTGTAGTTCTCCAGGTAAAAAATCTCTTTTTATAACCGACATTTCATCAGAAACCCAATCAAAATCCTTAGTATTATATTTCCAGAAATGCTGGTGGGAATCAATAATTTTCATCGAAGAAATTTTACTCGCTTATCTCAGTTTTGTGCGCTTTATGTTTACTTGAAATGAATGAGTACATCGCCGGTATTACAAACAGCGTTAGTATCAATGAAAATAAAATTCCGCCAACTACAACAATACCAAGCGGCACACGGCTTGTTGCTGATGAACCAAGGCTTAATGCAATTGGTAATGCACCTAAAGAAGTTGCGAGGCTTGTCATTAATATAGGCCGCAAACGTTGATTGGCTGCTTCAAGAACTGCTTCATTTTTACCCATTCCCTGTTCACGTTTTTGATTGGCAAATTCAACAATTAAAATTCCATTTTTTGTTACTAAACCAATCAGCATAATCATTCCAATCTCTGAAAATATATTTAATGTTTGGCCGAAAATCCATAAGCTCAACAACGCGCCAGCCAATGCTAAAGGCACCGTAAACATAATGGTAAACGGATCGAGGAAACTTTCAAATTGCGCTGCAAGAACCAGATAGATGAGCAATAAGGCAAGTGTAAAAGCAAAACCAATGTTTGATGAACTTTCCTGGTAATCTCTTGATGGGCCACTTAAGGCTGTTTGAAAACTTTCATCTAAATTTTTATCTGCAATTGTCTGCATAGCTTTAATGCCATCTTCAATTGTTTTGCCTTCGGCAAGTGATGCAGAAATAGTTGCCGCTTTGTACCTGTTATAGTGATATAAAGTTGTTGGGCTGCTGCTTTCTTCTAAATGCACAACAGCACTTAAAGGAATATTCTGCCCGCTTAAATTTCGCACATACAACCGTGAGATATCTGCTGGCTCACTTCTGTCAGAATGTGAAACCTGCGCAATAACCTGGTACTGATCGCTGCCCATAATAAAATAAGCAAGGCGACCGCCACTAAAGGCAGCCTGTATCGCAGCCACAACATCTTGGGTTGTTAAGCCAAGGTCTTTTATTTTCATCCTGTCAACAGACAATTGTAATTCAGGCTGGTTAAACTTCAGGTTTACATCAACATTAGAGAAGGTTGGGTCTTGCCTCGCATCATCTAAAAACTTAGGAATAACTTTTCTAAGTTTTTCAAAATCCATATTCTCCAAAACATACTGCACAGGTAAACCGCCACGTGAACCTGAACCAACAGCAATGGTTTGTTCCTGCGTAGCAAAAATTCTTGCATCATTAAACTTGCCTAATTTTTTTTGAAGGTCGTTTGCAATTTCGTCCTGGCTTCTGTTTCTGTCTTTTGGATCTACCAAACCAATTCTTGGCTGCGACTGGTTTGTTCCGCCAGCCGGCGTTCGTGCAAAAACAAATTCACGTTCCGGCACTGAATCATATAAATAATCAGCAATAGAATCTGTAATACTTTGCATATATGGATAGCTGGTTCCTTCAGGCGCTGTAACGCTAAGGCGAACTGAACTTTTATCTTCAAGCGGCGCAATTTCACTTTGCAGGCTTTTCATAAATATCAGTATAAGTCCAAAGCAAACAATAACAATAACGAAAGCAATCCAGCGCACTTTCATAAAACCTTCAAGCAATTTGCGATAACCATTTTCTATGCCTTTAAAGAAAGGTTCTGTGCGTTCATAAAATTTTCCATGCCCGGCATTTTTTCCTGTTAAGTAAACATTTAAAACCGGTGTTATGGTTAATGATACAAATGCAGAAATTAAAACTGCACAAGCCAGTGTTACGCCAAACTCTCTAAACAACCTGCCTATAAATCCTTCTAAAAAAATTACGGGAAGAAATACAATAGCCAGCGTGATTGATGTTGATAAAACGGCAAAGAAAATTTCTTTACTTCCTTCAACTGCAGCTTTGCGAATTGGTAATCCGCTTTCTAATTTTCTGAAAATATTTTC
>JBDUBY010000360.1:0-6630 GCA_040003735.1 Parafilimonas sp. | reverse complement strand
AACGTGATGGAGAATATGCACCGAAAAAAGGAAATCCTGCTGATGAAATTATTCCGTTATTAAAAGATAGTGCAGCGCCAAACATGATGGCAAGAGCAGATTTGCTTACAGAAAAATACCGCCATCCGCTGGTTTATTTTAAACCTGCATTTGGTTTGGTTTTATTGCGTGAACAGATATTAGGTAATGATCGTTTTGATTATGCTTTCAAAAAATATATTGAGCTGTGGGCTTACAAACATCCATCTCCTGATGATTTTTTCAGAACTATGGAAAGTGAATCAGGAGAAGACCTTTCATGGTTTTGGAAAGAATGGTTTTATAATAATTGGCAATTTGATGTTGCTGTTCAATCATTATCTTATGCAAATGATGAGGCAAAGAATGGCGCTGATATAACAATTGAAAACCTGCAAAAAATGGCATTACCAATTACACTTGAAATTGTTTTGAACGATGGCAGCAAAATGAATTTAAAATTGCCTGTTGAAACATGGATGCAAAGCAACGAACATACAATTCATTTGCAAACTACGCAGACAATTAAATCTGTAATAATTGATCCGGAAAATAAATTACCAGACAGCAACAGGAACAATAATGTTTGGAAAGAATGATGCGTTAGAATATTTCAACCTCGCTTATCACAACCTGTTTATTTGTGTGCTGAAAATTTATCTTGATGGAAGTCGCATTCACTTTATCAAAATCAATTTTATTTACAGTATTGCCAATAAGTTTTTGATGATTTGATGCTTTTAATTTCACCGGCAACCATGTATTGTTGTTTTTATATTCAATGTTTCATGCGCAATCATCAGGTGTATTTATTGGTGTAAGCAATTTAATAAGTATAAAAAATCAGCTAAAAAAGGAAATGTTTTAAAAGTAAAATCGATTTGTGATGATCACATTAAAAGATCTTTTTTAAATAAAGGTGACTTTCTAAATTTAGTAGCTTGCTCATACGCATAAGCAATGCTCAACAACTGCGGTTCAGTATAAGCAGTACTAAAAAAAGAAATACCAACCGGCAGATCATGCACAAAACCCATTGGCACAGTTATGTGTGGAAAGCCTGAAATAGCCGCCGGTGTTGAAAAAGAAAAACCTGTATCATAATCACCATTTACAAGATCAATACAACAAGCCAAACCATTTGTAACACCGCATAAAGCATCTAAATTATTTTGCTTCATCATATCAATAATAATTTGTCTTGATGATAAAGTTGTTGCCAATGCATCTGTATATTCTTTGCTGTTTAAATCGCCTTTTTCATTAGCCGCAATCAATGTTTCCTGTTTAAAATAAGGCATTGCTTTATCAGCATTTTGTTTATTGAATTCGATAACATCAGCAAGTGTTTTCATTTTACTGTTGGCTGAAGCAAGGTAATTATTTACACCATCTTTAAATTCATATAACAATACAGTAAACTCCGCGTCGCCAACATTTTTAATATCATGAATGCCTTTTAAAAGATCAACTTCAATTATTTCTGCGCCTTTATTTTTTATAGTTTGAATGGAATTTTTATACAAAGCAACAATACCTTCATGACCATTTAAATGCGATTTTTCTATACCTATACGCATACCTTTTAAACCATCAGCATTTAAAAAAGCAGTATAATCTTTTTGTGATTTACTATTGCTTTCATTCGTTATAAAATCATCTGCATCAACGCCGGTACATGCACCTAGCAATATCGCTGCATCTTTTACCGTGCGTGCCATTGGGCCTGCAGTGTCCTGCGTAGCAGATATAGGAATAATTCGGCTTCTGCTCCATAAGCCAACAGTTGGTTTTATACCAACAAGACCATTTACTGATGAGGGTGAAACAATAGAACCATCGGTTTCTGTGCCTATACTAATAACACATAAACCTGCTGCTGTTGCAGCGCCAGAGCCTGCACTTGAACCGGAAGGATTTCTGTCAAGAATATAAGGGCATTTCGTTTGCCCTCCCCTGCTGCTCCAGCCACTTGTTGAACGCGATGATCTGAAATTAGCCCATTCACTTAAATTTGTTTTTCCCAATAAAACAGCACCAGCTTCTCTTAAACGCTGAATGATGAAAGCATCTTCTTGCATAACGTTGCCTATTAATGCTAAAGCGCCTGCAGTTGTCATCATTTTATCGCCTGTGCTGATGTTGTCTTTTATTAAAACAGGAATGCCATGTAAAGCGCTGCGAACTTTTCCTTGTTTTCTTTCTTTATCCATTGCTAATGCTATGTTTAAAGCATCAGGATTTATTTCGATGACAGCATTTAAATAAACGCCGCTTTTATCAATTGACTGAATTCTTTTTAAATATTTTTTTGTGATATCAACCGCAGTTAATGCACCAGTTTGCATTTTTTGTTGTAATGCATCAATAGTAATTTCCGAAAAATCAAGATCATCTGTATCAAATTCATTTTTAATTATTGCATGAGATGATGCAAAGCTTGAAGCGCTGATAGCAATGCTCGCAAAAGAACTGTTGCGAATAAAATTTCTTCGTTTCATATACTTATTTCATACATGCATATTACGAAAAAACTTTTTGTTTTACTGTTTCAATAAGTCTTCTAATAACAGTTTTCTTTAAAACAATAATATAAATTATTATCGTAAAAGTGTTGATATTGATTGCTTAACTTTTAATGTTAAAGAAACCTGCAGGCAATGAAATAAAAAAATACAAACGGCGTAAATATAATTAGCAAAATGCTGTTATACTTACGCCGTTAAAAAGACTGCAACTTGAATTAAGAGAATGCACTTTTCCTTATGGTTCTGCTTCTTTTCATGTTATGAATATTCCACAAATTGGCTGTTGTGAAAACCGGTTTTACTTGTTCCGGATGCACAGTGGTTGCAATAGTTTCTTTTACTTCGTTGGTTAAACTTTTTAATTCTGCTGCATTTAATTCTGCAAAAAGGCTAATGAATTCTGTTCTCATAAAATTTATTTTAATTGTTTTTATTAATTGAGAACACAAAGATAATGTTGGTTCTAGTACTATGCAAAATATAGTACTACCTTATTTTATGTAGTAGCCAATAGTCAATACTAATAAAATCATAACTTATTGATATTTAATAGACAACTATAAAAAAGACTAATAGTAATTATGACGAACGGTGAAATGAGAGTATAAATGCGTATAGCAATATTCAAATTCTCGCAGTATTGCTCGGTTAATTTACGTAATGAATTCAAGCGAAGGGTAACTGACTTGTTTTTGATATCCGATGTTTCATGCTAAATAATTTCAGCATTAAGGCATTTGTATACTTACAGCCTTGCCGTTATAATGAAGAATCTTATCTGCCCGCATTGTTTCTTTTTCGCCAGTTCCTATATTTTCATTCACTACAACGACATTAAAAATTCGTTGTTGCAACATGTTTGGGAAAGAACCTTTTCTTGCTGAAATATTTAAAGATTTATTTTTATCATTCCAGCTGAAAGTAAATGTTGCGTATTCGTCTTTTTCATAATTGTATGTGTCGTTGGCATCTTCGTATAATGTGAATTGTCCATCAGCGTCAGGATAAATGCGCAACTCAATAGTGTCTTCATTTTTTTGTGTTGCATATTCCATCAATTTTCCCATTGGAATTATTGAACCTGCTTTTACATATAATGGAATAGTTTCTATAGGCGCATCTGAGTTTATTTTTTGGCCACCATTATATTTCTTTCCTGTCCAGAAATCAAACCATTCAACACCTTCAGGTAAATAAACTGTTCTTGATGTTGCTGATTGATCACTTACAGGATTTACCATAAATGCAGGTCCAAACATGTATTGATCAGGAATAGAATAAACGTTCGTATCATTTCTAAAATCAAATGCAAGCGAACGCATCATTGTATAATTCTTCATTGTTACATCAGCAGATAAAGAATAAGTATAAGGTAATAAACGATAGCGCAGATCATCATACTTCAATAAAATGCTTCTTGTATTTTCATCCCAATTCTTAGAAAACAAAGCTCGTTCTCCCCTACCATGAATACGCATAATTGTGCAAAATGTTCCGAACTGAAACCATCTTGTAAACAGCTCACGCATATAAGGATTTGTCCAGTCAGGAATGCCTGTAGAAACTGTTCTGTCAACATAACCACCTATATCAGATGTCCAATATGGAATGCCTGATGAGCATGTATTAATAGCCTGCGGAATTTGATCTTTAAAATCATGAAAGCTGCACGAAATATCGGATGACCATAATGTAGCTGCATTGCGCTGCTGGCCTGCAAATGCCTGCCGTGCTAATAAAAAAATCCGCTTGCCAGCAATATCTCTCCTCCATTTTTCATAGATGCCTTTTGTATGTTCCAAAGAATATGTATTGAAATAATCTATGCCTTTGCCGGTATAAAAATTTGCTTTCTTCCTGTTATTGGGATCTTCTGTGTCAGGTTCACATTGATCAACCCACCACGCATCCCAGCCATATCTTTTTACTAAACTATCACGTGCCTGGTCCCAATACATTTCTCTTGCGCCGGGATTGTGCGCATCATAATACGTATCGCGTGTATGCACGAAAAAATTATCCCATGTTACAGAACTTAAATAGCCTGCTTTATCCAGCGCATTATAATTGTTAGTGCCTTTGCCAAAGCATGGCCAGATAGAAATCATTGCATGAAAATTTTCTTTGTGCAACTGATCTAACATTGCTTTGGGATTTGGAAATGAATCAGGATTCATTACATGCGAACCAATCGGCAACGGAAACCAGTAAAACCAATCCTGCACAATTGCATCAACCGGAATATGATTATCGCGATAACCTGCTGCTGCATCTAACACCTGCTGTTGTGTTTTATAACGATCCTGCGATTGAAATAAACCAAACGCCCAGCGCGGATACATTGGCGCTTTACCGGTTATGTTTCTGTAGAGATCAATAATATGATCGAATGATGGCCCGTAAAAAAAATAATAATCAACCATCTTACCGCTTTCAGAAGAATAAGTGTATTGCGTATTATTATTTTCGCTGCCATAAAATTTTGATTCAGCATAATTATCAAACAACAAACCGTAACCTTTTGAAGATAATAAAACAGGAATGGCGCCGGTTAAATATTTAATCGCCATATCCTGGTTTCTGCCTTTATAATTTATAGAAAGAGAATCTTCAGGATGACAACCTAAACCGAACAAACCTTCATCTTTCACAGAATTAAATGATGCCGTACAACTATATGTTTTTATATCAGCAATAGTTGTATCAGCCATTATTTTATTTGCTTCTGCAAGAATGATTGCATCATTCAAATCAGTATAAACAATTGCATTATTGCCTTTATTTATTTTGATTTTAAGCTTTGTTGTAGTAATAATAATTTCATTATTATCATCAGCAACGCTAAAGCTTTTTAGGTAAGATGAAACCGGCAGAACAACTAATGATTTCTTAGTTTCTATATTTTGTAATGATGTATATTTTATTTCTGCAAGATCATTAGCAATCAAATAAATATTCATTTCTCCTTTTTCAAGTTGGCAACTTATTCCAAAACCTGTTTTTTTATAGGAATTGATTTGTGCCAAACAACAATAATGAAATGATGCAAATATTATAACCGTTACAAAAAACCTGATTAAAACTTTTATGGATTTTCTCATATACAATCATTAATAATTAAATAGAGCACAGTTGGATTATTTCCGCAATATCAAACTACAATGTATAAAGAAAGAGAAGATTATGTAAATGTGATTTGTTTTGATAAAATTCTTTTATCAATTGATAAAAGAATATCAGTATCAATTCAATTAAATAAATCAAAGATTTGATGTGATGAAGGATAAAAATGTCGAAAGATTAAATGAAAATCAAAATTAATTTATTGAATATTTTCTATGATGCCGGCAATTCCCTGGCCGCCACCAACACAAGCTGTAACCAATCCATATTTTTTACTCAGGCGTTTCATATCATTCAAAATTTGCACGGTTAATTTACAACCTGTACAACCAAGCGGATGACCAAGAGCAATGGCGCCGCCATTAATATTTACAATTTCAGGATTAAAGTTTAATGCTCTTATTACAGCGAGCGATTGTGAAGCAAATGCTTCATTCAGTTCGATCAAATCAATATCATTCAAACTCATATTAGCCCGCTTTAAAACTTTGGGAACAGCAGCCACAGGGCCAATGCCCATGATGCGCGGAGGAACGCCAGCAGAAACACAATTAACTAATCTGCCGATAGGTTTTAAGCTAAGTTCATTCATCATTTTTTCACTCATAACAATTACAAAAGCTGCGCCATCACTTGTTTGAGAAGAGTTACCCGCTGTTACACTACCGCCTTGAGCAAAGGCAGGTTTTAGTTTTGATAAGGCTTCTATTGTGGTATCAGCTCGAACACCTTCATCTGTATCAACAGTAAAATTTTTTGTTTTGCGTTTGTTCTTTTCATCTACATAAACCTGCTCAATATTGATAGGCAGAATTCCATTTTTAAAATAACCGTTATCAATTGCATGTTTTGCTTTTTGATGTGAATGCAACGCAAATGCATCCTGGTCTGCGCGACTTACATTATATTCTTTCGCCACTGCTTCAGCAGTTAAACCCATACTCAAATAATAATCAGGATC
>JBDUBY010000134.1:0-2002 GCA_040003735.1 Parafilimonas sp. | reverse complement strand
AGTTGCCGCAACAAAACAACAGTATTTGCATTATTCTTTGCAAAGAGAAAAGTAATAAAATTGTTGAATATGCATTTAAATCTATTGATAAATCACTCGGCGTAGCTACATATAAAACAAGCAGGCAATTACCTGAACATTTTAAAAAGGTATTACCAAATGCTAAGGATTTAAAGAGGCTTTTGTAAATAATAAGTAGTAACGGCTCGTACTATTAACATCTAATGCCTGGACATAACACCAACACCAATAACATTAGATTCATAACGCTTCAACATCTATGCGAATTGCTAAACTTGTAATGGATTAATAATGGTTTCCTTATGCATTGGCTCACGGGTCATTGATGTGTGCTATTTAATGAAAAGCTTATTGGGAAGGCTGATAACTTGTTACATAGAGCTTAGTTGCTAAGAAATATTACCCGCATATTATCAATCATTGCCTGGTTTATTTCACCATTCATGTTATCATCAAAATCTTCAAAGCTTAAGTTAATAATATGTTTGCCTTTTGTAAGATGAATTTTCGCTGAATTACTGTAACCCCAATTACTCCATTCATTTTTGCCTCGCTGCGGAAACACAATAGTACCTGCTACTTTATCATCAATATATAATGTTCTTAAAGCGCACTTGTTTTCTGTATTGATGGGCCCGTTGCCATTTGCATAACGAAAACCAATTGCATACAAACCATCTTGTTCAACATTTATATTAAAAGACAATTTGCGGTTGAGTGTAGTGCTTATTTCAACAAAACCATCACCTGTAAAGCCTTTAAATGATGAATCAGATTTGGCTGCAAATTGTTCTGCCTGGTAAGTTGAAATATTATTTTCATCAGTAAATAATATTGGTTCACTGGCAAATGACTCAACTTTATTTTTATCAACGGCAATGATTTGATATTCTGCAGTTGCAGTATCCTCTATCTTGAAAAAGGTGTTTTGTGTTGATGTAATAATTTCCGCGTTTTTTAAGACAATATAATCACCCGCCTCTTTAATATCATTCCATTTTAGCGCTTTATCTTTTAAAGAAACAAGCGGTGTTTCCGGAGAAAAATAAACTGGTTGATTATTGATATTGCTGTTAATTTTTTTGTTTGATAATTCTATTTCGATTGAATGAGTTCCTGATAACGAAGATGTAATCTGATTTGTTGATGAAGTGCTTCCGTCTATTTTAAATGATGCTATTTCATTTCCAAATCCGTTCATTGTAATATTGAAAATAGCGGAATGATATTTGAAATTATTCAATGTTCGTTCGCCTTTCAGCGCTTCAGGTACAAACGGATGAAAGCTTAAACTATCATCTTCAAACTTGATCCCGAATAAAACTTTATGCACTAAACTAATGTTGCCACTTAAACTCCACAACATATTGCTACTGTTAATTTGTGTACCGGCGAAATCACCATTCTCTGCAACAAAATTTTCTTTGTTCGTAGCAAACAAAGCAGCAGGGCGATAAATATCTGCAATGCTTTGCATCACTGCTTTTTCGTTTCCAATTTTTGCTGCAGCCCATGAAAAATAAGTTTGTACAAATGGCCAAACTGCGTTGTTGTGGTATGGCGGGATATCTGGTATCTGCGGATAAATACAGGTTACACCAAAATCTGTGAACGGCATTCTGGAAACAATTTCTTTCTGCTGTTGCTCATCAGCAATATTCCATATTACACACAAAGCTTCACCCAAGGCTTCACTGCGAGGTGAAACAATTTTATAATTTCTTCCATATAAATACTGCGCATAATAACCTTTATCGGGCATCCATAAATATTTGTTGATAGCATTTTTTATTTGCGTTGCTAATGCTTTATGTTTTGCAGCAACTATTTTATCATTCATCAACAAAGCCATCTTGCCCAACACAATATTTGCCTCATAATGCACAGCATTTGTTCCCAAACATTCGCTTTCATAAATGTCTGCAGGCTGCATCCATTTCGGGTAAGTTTCTTCACGCCAATCAAGAAAAGATGATTCACC
>JBDUBY010000111.1:0-6646 GCA_040003735.1 Parafilimonas sp. | reverse complement strand
AGCCAGCGGTTCATTATAAACCAGCCAACCGGGATAGCAAGTAATAATGAAATAACAACCAGTTTTAAAAAATCACGCGATAAAAGAATAAGTATGCTTTGCAGTGATGCGCCTAACACTTTGCGTACGCCAATTTCTTTGGTGCGTTGTAAAACATTGTATGCAGATAAACCAAGCAAACCAAAACATGCAATCAATATGGCAAGAAAGGCAAATACGCCAAACACTTTTCCAAATAAAATATCTTCATTGTATTGCTGGCCAAACGATTCATCCAAAAAGAAATAATTGAATGGATCTTTGGGAAAATATTTATTCCATAACTGGTTAAGCGAAGCAATAGTTTGCGGCATGTTGGCTTCGCTTACTTTTAAAGAATAAAAATTAGAGATGTTTGGTGTAAGTACCAGGATTATCGGATCAATATTTTTCTGTAAACCCAACTGATGAAAGTTAGCCGTTACACCAATCAATGTAAGTGTGTCTCCATTGCGTGCAATCTTTTCTCCAATTGCCGCAGCTGCATTTTTAAATCCAAATAATTTTGCAGCCGTTTCATTTATTATGGCCGTTTTTTTATCGGTTCCAAACTGCTGTGAAAAATTCCTGCCTGCAGCCATTTTAATATCATAAGACGGAATAAAATCATAATCAATTCCAAGGTTATATAATGAAACTACACTTTGATCTGAGCCTATTCTCTTCGATCCGTTTGTCCAGTAAATTTCATCACCGGGCACATTGGTTGATGCAGCAATATTTTTTATTGCCGGCAATTGCAACACTGCAGATTTGAATGGCTGATATGTATTTTGATATAATGAATCAGCCAGCGTTTGCGGGCCTTTTATTATGAGTGTATTATTAATGTCTTCACCAAGCTTTTGATTGCGCATAAAACCAACCTGCTGAAAAACAATAATGGTTCCTGCAATTAATACAACAGAAGTAACGAACTGTACAACAATTAAACTTTTACGAAGCAATTGCCCGCTTGCAGAGTTTTTAAAAGCGCCTTTTAAAACGATCACCGGTTTAAAACCAGACAACACAAATGCAGGATAGATACCAGATAAAAATGTTCCGCAAAAAAATAATGCAAAAAATATTATCCAGTAATTTGTTGTTAATGCAACACCTGTATAATTATTTCTTCCGGTAAAAAAATCAAAGGGATGCAACAACAAATAAAATATAACTAAAGAAAAAAGTAGCGATATAAAATTCAATACAAAACTTTCAGTTATAAACTGGCGTATTAAAGTGCTGCGCAACGCACCCAACAATTTACGCACACCAACTTCTTTTGCCCTTTCAACTGATCTTGCTGTTGCGAGGTTGATATAATTTATCCATGCAATACAAATAATAAAAATGGCAATTAAAAAAAGAAAAGATACTGCCTGGCCGTTACCATTTACTTCTGCTTCCTGGTTATAATTTGAATTAAGATGAATATCGCTTAACGGTATAAGATGCAGCTCATAATGCCTGTTATTTGTTTTATTCCATTCATTACTGTTTATATATTTATCCGTAAATACAGGAAGTTTTGTTTCGAATTGCGTGTAATCAACACCAGGTTTTAATTGCAGGTAAACATAGAAATCATACCATCCCCAGGCAGTTTCACTGGCATTAGAACTATCACCCTGCATGCGTAATTCCTTTCCAAGCGTAGTATAAGAAACAAGATAATTTATGATGAGATGCGAATTTGCAGGAAAATCTTTGTACACGCCCGCAACCTGGAAAGGCTCCACATACTGGCTATTTCTGTTCACCAATATTTTGCCTAATGCATCTTCATTACCGAAATATTTTTTAGCCGTTGATTCAGATATAATGATTTTGTCCGGTGCGTCTAAAGCGGTTTTTGCATTGCCTTTTATAAAATGAAGGCCAAACATATCAACCACTGAAGGATCAGCATAATAACCTTTATCTTCTGAGAATTTTTTATTGAGCGCTTCATTAGAAAGCAATAAATTATCATCAATAAGCCTGCAAAAATTCTGCACTTCAGGAAAATCTTTTTTCATCGTCGGCCCAATTGCAGGATATGATGTAGCAGACTTGTAAGCAAGCACACCTTGCTGGTAACTGTCAACCCTTACACGTACAATTTGTTTTGAATCCGGCTCAAACTTATCATAACTTTTTTCGTAAGACACATAGTGAAATATGAGCAGGCAACAACTCATTCCCATGGTTAAGCCGGCAATATTTAATACTGAATAACCTTTTTTTTTAAAGATGTTGCGAAATGCTACTCTTAAATAATTTTTAATCATAAACAAGTTTTACGTTCTATGTTTTAAGTTGTAAGTCAAAAAAATATTCTGCATTTCAAATTTTCAAATTGCCGAATTGTCAAATTATTTATTCCGTTCTAAAACTTTTTACAGGGTTTGCTATCGCTGCTTTTATTGCTTTATATCCAACGGTTAACCACGCAATCATTATTGATATAATTGCGGCCAATGCAAAAAATAAAATGTTTAAATGCACACGATAAGCAAAATTGCTAAGCCAGTTATTCATCATATAACCGGCAACGGGAACGGCTATTAATAATGATATAACAATGAGAATAGTGAACTCTTTTGAGAACATCATTACAATACTGCTTACTGATGCGCCTAATACTTTTCTTATTCCAACTTCCTTTGTTTTTTGTACGGTCATGAAAGAGATCAAACCATATAAACCCAAACAGGAAATGAAAATAGCGATGCCTGCAAAAATTTTATACAACAATGAAAGCTGGTTCTCCTGGCTGTAAAAATGGGCGATTGAATCATCCAAAAAGTTAGAGATGTTAGCATATTCAGGATAATATTTATCCCATGTTTTTTCTATCGCTTCTTTTGTTGCGGTAATGTTGTTCGTATGTATTTTGACAGCTGTTTCGTTGCAATATTCTTTTTGTGCAGCTATAACAATTGGTTTTATTTCATCGCGCAAAGAATGATCATTAAAGTCTTTTACAACACCGGTTATCGGCAACCATTTTCCATTCAATCGTAAAACTTTTCCAATCACATCGTTGGGGTTTGATGCATGCAGCATTTTCATCATCGTTTCATTAATCACCACTTCATTTGCTGTATCACTTACGCTGTAACTTCTGCCTGCAATCAATTGCAAACCGAATGTTTTGATATAATCTGCGTCTCCAAATTTTACGTGCATTTGAAAACTTTCATTGGGCCGGTGATCATAAGCGAAGTTGGTTGACCAGTTATTATCTGAAGAAGGTGCATCACTGTTCATTGAAACAGATTGAACACCATTAATTTTTAATAATGCCTGTTTAAATGCAGTATAGCGTGAAGTTCTTACGCTGTCCAAAGTTCCATCCAACATCAACACCCCATCTTTATTAAAACCAAGATCTTTTTTCTGTACAAAATTCATCTGGCTAACAGCTATAATGGTTCCTATAATTAAAACCTGGCTGATAGCAAACTGAACAACTACCAATGATCGTCGCAATGAAATTCCACCAGCAGTTGCAGAAATCATTTTATTCTTCAATGCTTTTGATGGATTAAAACCAGACATAATTAACGCGGGATAGATGCCTGCTAAGAATGTTACGCAAACTGCTATGCAAACAACCAACGCAATAGTTTGCATATTCAGAATGGATAACTGTTCATTGATTGAAGCAATATTTTTTACATACGGCAGCGATGAAGAAGTTAATGCGATGGCAATAGCAACAGCCAGTAAAACGATGAAAGTTGTTTCGCCGATAATTTGCCAAAACAATTGTTTGCGGGTGCTGCCTAAAACTTTTCTTATACCAACTTCTTTTGACCTGTTAACAGCTTGTGCAGTTGACAGGTTGATGAAGTTTATGCAAGCCATCGCCAATATAAAAATGCCTATCAATGATAACGTCCATAAAATTGATTTACTGGTTACGTTATAATTAAAATTGCTGAAGCGTGTATCGAAATGAATATCTTTTAATGGTTGCAAAAAATTGCTTTTTGCAGAACTGCGCCTTGTATAATGTTCTTTACTGAAACTTTGCAACTGCTGGTTGAATGCAGCGGCACTTACCTGCGATGGAAGCAAAGCATACACCTGGTAATCGCTTGATGTACTGCCCCAGTCTTCATTATAATTATACTGCGGATTATGTTTGAAAGTTTCATAAGAAATAATAACATTCAAAGGAAAGTCTGAGTTGCCGGGTGCGTTTGCAATAACACCATTTACTTTCAACACAACGTTATTATCAATCTTAATTGTTTTACCAAGAGCTTGTTGCCAGCTGCCAAAATATTTTTCAGCAGTGGCTTTGTTTAGCACAACAGAATTGGGTTCATTTAAAGTATTGGCGTTACCTGCTAACCAATTAAATTTTAAAATGTTGAAGATCTGCGGTTCGCAAAAAAATACGTTGTCTTCTATTAGCTTTTTATTGGAGCCGATTGTTACCTGGTCACCATATGATGCCGCAATTCCTGTGAAAGAAATATTTGGATATGTTGCTCTTAAAGCATCCAAAGCAGGAACGGGAATTCCATTATTATAAGTTATGCCATCAGAATATTTATCCTGCGTTACAACACGGTAAATGTTGTTATAGTTAGGTTGAAATGTATCATAACTTAACTCATACCGAACAATAATAAAAAGTAATAAGCTTGCAGCAATTCCAACTGCCAGTCCCGAAATATTTATAATGGAAAAAGCTTTATTTCTTGTGAGATTCCTCCATGCGGTTTTGAAATAATTTTTAATCATAATTTTTTATTAGTGCTAATAGCTATTGGCCATTAGCTGTTAGCTAAATTTTATTCCGTTCTTAAGCTCTTTACAGGATTCATTAATGCAGCTTTTATTGAGTGAAAACTTACAGTGCATAATGCTATTAAAATTGTAACGATAGCTGTTGCTACAAAAACATATAAATGCACAGGAATACGAAAAGCAAAATCCTGTAACCAGTGATTACCTGCCCACCATGCTGCCGGCACAGCAACAAGAATAGCAATGCCAACAAGCTGTAAAAAATTTCTTGCAATGAGCAATGTAATACTGCTGATATCTGCACCTAATATTCTTCTTATTCCAATTTCTTTTGTTCGTTGTATAGTAGTAAATGCTGCAAGACCAAACAATCCTAAACACGCAAGCACAATAGCAAGTGCTGCGGCTATAGAAAACAGTAATGATGTGCGCTGATCAGCGAGATAAAGTTTGTTATAATTATCATCAAGAAAATTATAAGTAAATGGCCTGTCGGGTATGCGTTGTTTCCAAACTGCTTCAAGATTGGCTAATGTTTGCTGCATATTATTTCCGCTGATGCGTATTATAAAATCACGTGAAAAATCACGGCCTAAAAAAATAAGCAGCGGACCAATCGGTTCATGCAGGCTGGTGAAATTAAAATCTTTTACAACGCCTACCACCGGGCCTGTAACACCTTTTTCAATTGTTCTGTTGATTGATTGTTGCGGCGTCCAGCCAATTTTTTTTGCCAGCGTTTCATTTATAATATATGGTATATGATAATTTTCATTGTTATTCGAAGTGTCCATCATTACAAAATCTGACTTTTGAAAATCACGGCCTGCAAGCAACTGCATCTTCATTGTCTTAATAAAATCTAAATCAACGGGCATTGCATTTAATGATATATCATGTTTTCCTTTTTCATCTATTGCAGTAATACCATCGCCCCAACCAACATCTTCAGGTGTTTCATAAGATGCTGTTACACCTTCAACACCCTGCACCTGTTTAAATGCATCTTTTAAGTTTTGAAAATTGTTCAACATATTGCCACCAACAGGAAGCACCACAACATGATCTTTATCATAACCAAGATTTTTTGTTTGCATATAATGCATCTGCTGCAGAATAATAATAGTATAAATAATAAAGAATACTGAAATGCCAAACTGTGCTACAATTAAAACTTTGCGCAATAAATTACTGCTGTCGGTAAACGCAAACCCTTTTTTAAGTACACCCATTACCTGTGTGCCTGATAAAATAAGCGCAGGATATAATCCCGCAAAAAAACTTACCAGTATAGTGCAAACTATTAAAGCGATTAGCGGTAATGGTTGAAATAATACGCTTGCTGTAAATTGTCTTCCTGTAATGTTATTAAAGTAGGGAATAAGAAAAATACTTAAAATAAATGCAAGTATTGCGGCGATAAAAGTTACTAAAAATGATTCGCCCATAAACTGCATAAACACCTGTTTTTTTGATGCGCCTAAAACTTTGCGCATGCCTATTTCACCAGTTCTGCCTGCTGATTGTGCTGTAGCAAGATTTGTATAATTAGCACATGCAATAATTAAAATTAATAAAGCAATTGCTGCAAACATATAGATGTACGTAATGCTTCCGTTCGGCTCAAAACCTTCAAGCGAAGAATATAAATGCACTGTTGTAAGCGGCTCTAAATGATAAGTGAGATAGTCGTTGCCCTGCAATCCTGCATCTGTTCTTACAGCAGATGTTTTCATGTAATCATTGATCTGTTGTTGCAACACAGGTATATCTTTTTCATCATGCAATAAAAAATAAGTGATCCAGTTTGCCGTCCACCAGGTTTCATCTTTTACACCATTACCCAGGTTTAAAAATTGCGTTGCAAAATCAAATT
>JBDUBY010000304.1:0-6648 GCA_040003735.1 Parafilimonas sp. | reverse complement strand
GTTTCATAAAAATCTCCTACACGAAACAACAAAATAGCGTCAGGATATTTTTGTTTGATCGCCTTGTGTTGCTGCATTAACGGAGTATCGTCAGGGGCTTTTGCCATTGAAGCAAATATAGTTTGGTATATGAATCGTCAATCACCAAACATGAAGGTTATAAAGTGATTTTATGCACAAGCTATAATGTGTGCATAATTGGTTTATTTAAACAAGTAATTATGAAAAGTTCAATAATACCTTGTGTTTTAAAACATGGTTGTATATATACATGCATTGACGAATAAATTATGTGATTTCACCAATATAATATTATGCGCAATTCTTGTTTCTATACCTTAGTTAAACAAAACAATTGACGATTAAAAAAGATTATTAAGTATCGGGAAGATTTGTAAATAAGGATTGACTGCTCAAACATTATTAACTCAAAATTATTTTACGTTAGCAAAGGAACTGGCTCTGATCTTTCCTGGTTTTTAACATTGCTGCTATTATCAAAACTTAAACTATTAAGCGTTTCAAATTTCAATTATAATACTTAAAGCATTTTCATGGAATGTATCTCAAATTCTGTATTGGCACAAAACAAATGTTCTGCGTTGAACCATACATGGTGCAGGCATAAAGCTTATGAGTGGTGTGATAATAATGGCTGGATTGTTGGCTGTAATTACATACCCGCAACTGCTATTAACCAGCTAGAAATGTGGCAGGATGAAACCTTTGACATTATATGCATTGATAAAGAGTTGGGCTGGGCAGAGGAGCTTGGCTTTAATACAATTCGGGTGTTTCTGCATCACTTGTTATGGGAACATGATCCTGTTGGTTTTATTCATCGTATACATCAATTTCTTACAGTGGCTGATAAGCATAATATAAAAACTATGTTCGTTTTATTTGATGCTGTTTGGGATCCTTATCCTAAATTAGGTAAGCAACCCGAGCCAAAACTAAACGTGCACAATTCCGGGTGGGTGCAAAGCCCGGGTGCCGATATATTAAAGAATATAGATGCTTACGATGCTTTGCGTGGTTATGTAGAAGGGGTTATTGGAAGCTTTAAAGATGATAACCGTGTATTGATATGGGATTTGTTTAATGAGCCGGATAATATTAATACAGCAAGTTATAATGATGATGCTTATGGTGTGCAAAAAGCAGAACTTGCTTTAAAACTTTTAAAGAAAACATTTGAATGGGCGAGAGCACTGCATCCGATTCAACCTTTAACGGCGGCGCCATGGAAAGATGACTGGAGTGCTGATGCGGTAATTTCTGAGCTTGACAATTTTATGTTTTCAAACTCTGACATAATAAGTTTTCACAGTTATGAAGATAAAGATGCGCTTGAAAAAAGATTGCAACATATGCAACGTTTTCACCGCCCTCTTTTGTGTACAGAATATATGGCGAGACATTTAGGAAGTACATTTAACGAAATAATGCCGCTTTTAAAACGATATAATGTTGGCGCATTCAACTGGGGATTTGTTGCTGGCAAAACACAAACACATTGCGCGTGGGATTCATGGCAAACCGCAAATAGTAATGAACCGGAATTATGGTTTCATGATATTTTTCGCGATAACGGAGAACCTTTCGACAAATCAGAAGTTGAATTTATTCAAAGCATGTTGAAGAAAAAATCAATCGAGCAATACCAAAAAGTTGCGTAACTATATTTAGCTACTTGCCTAATAGTTTCAGATATCAAATATCATCTCCTTTCGCATAACAAACTCTGCATCTTGGTTCATAAATATTCATTTCACCAATTATAATTTGGCCGCTTTGTTTTGTTTTGCGGTAACTCATGCTCGCAATATTTCCGCAATGCACACAAATGGCATGCAGCTTTGTAATATAATCTGCAATGGCTAACAATTGCGGAACCGGCCCAAATGGTTTACCTGAATAATCCATATCAAGTCCCGCAACAATTACGCGTATTCCATTTAAAGCAAGCTGCTCGCAAACCTGCACAATTCCTTCATCAAAAAACTGTGCCTCATCAATACCAACCACATCAGCATCCTGCGTAAGCAATAAAATGTTTTGTGAATGTTGAACAGGCTGCGACACAATTACGTTTTCATCATGGCTTACAACATTTACTGCATCGTAACGGTTATCAATAGCAGGTTTAAATATTTCTGTTTTAAGATGCGCAATACTGGCGCGTTTCATCCTGCGTATCAGCTCTTCTGTTTTGCCGCTAAACATTGAGCCGCAGATCACTTCAATCCATCCGCGGCGCTGGCCTGATATATTGGGTTCAATGAACATGAAAAATAAATTTAACTTAGCTACGTTATTACATTAATATAAAGCCTTCAAATATAAATATCCTTATGGAAAAAATAGGATTGTTGATAGAACGGTTGCAAGAGCAGTATCAGAAAAAATCAAAAAATGAACAATTGCGCGTTACTGCACAAATGCTGCTTTCTGAACTTGAGGAAAGAGAAATAAAGGAGCAGGATTTACATTCTGTTGTATCCGTTTTTTTTCCTGCATCTTCACATTATAATGCTCATAACAATAATGAAGAATTAGTTGTGGTGGAAGAAGTCCATCAACCGGAAACCATTGTTACTGTTGAGCCCGAAAAGCAAACACAAGAGCAGGGAAAGTTTAATTTTTTTGATCCGATGGTAGAAATTCCAACGCTTGCTTTAAAACGACAGGAAGTAAATGAAACCATAGCAGCGCAACAGGAAAGTTTGAATGATAAATTAAAAGCAATATCATCAAAAAAAGAAGTAGCGCATAATATAAAAGACGGGCCGGTTAAAGACCTTAGAAAAGCAATCGGCATAAATGATCAGTATCTTTTTATCAATGAACTTTTTCGCAATGACCAGATCATGTATGAACGAAGTATTAAGACAATTAATAGTTTTAATATTTATGGGGAAGCTGAATTTTGGATTAAGCGTGAATTAAAATTAAAGCTTGCATGGAATGAAGAAAGTGAAGCTGTTCATTTATTCGATCAGTTGGTTGCAAGGCGGTTTTCCTGAATATATTGTATGATAGCATCCGTGGCGCCTGAATGATTTTTTACATAATCTCCGGCAATTTTACTTGCTTGTGTGTAAAGGCTTTCATCCGATAAAAGCTCATTCAATTCATCTTCTAATTCAATCGCATCTTCCACATCAAACGCTCCGCCTTTATCAATTAATTCTATTGCTTCAGAAAATTTTTCATAAGCAGGGCCGAATACAACAGGTTTATAATACACGGCCGCTTCAAGTATATTATGTATTCCATTTCCAAAGCCACCACCAACGTAACAAATAGTTGCATAACGATATAAAAATTTCAATGTGCCGATGTTATCTATTATCAGGGTATTAATTTTTTCATTCGCTGATGCCGGGTTATTTATATAGTTAGAATAAAGAATAGAATTTTTATACAGTTTGCTGCATTCTTTTAATCTATCTTTTTGTATATCATGCGGCGCTATAATAAATTTTAATTCTGAATGTGTGTTGGCATAATGATCGAGTACTTCATCATCATCAATCCATGTGCTGCCGGCAACAATTGTTTTTGTGTTGTTGATGAAGTGTTCAATTTCAATAAAGGTTTTTATTTCTGTTGCAATCTCTAATACGCGGTCAAATCTTGTATCGCCACTTACACTTACATTTTTGATATTTACTGTTTCTAATAATTGTTTTGAATTTTCTGTTTGAACAAAAAAATGTGTAAAGAAATGAAGCATCTCCCTGCGCATGTTTCCATACCATTTAAAGAAAGAAAACTCCGGAAGAAAAATTCCCGAAACCAGTAACAACGGAATTTTTCTATTGCCTGATTCCTTTAAATAATAATACCAGTATTCATATTTTACAAACACTATTAATGATGGTTGTATAAGATCAAGAAATTTTTTAGCGTTGTTTGATGAATCAATCGGCAGGTAAAAAATATAATCAGCGATGGTACTGTTTTTTTGCACTTCATATCCTGAAGGAGAAAAAAAAGTAAGCACGAGTTTATAAGAAGGAAATAATTCTTTGAACTTTTCTAATAAAGGCCGGCCCTGTTCAAACTCGCCAAGGGACGCGCAGTGCATCCATATCTTCTTTGTATTTCTGTCTGTAATTGTTGCT
The DNA here is from genome assembly GCA_040003735.1 of Parafilimonas sp. Lineage (GTDB taxonomy): Bacteria > Bacteroidota > Bacteroidia > Chitinophagales > Chitinophagaceae > Parafilimonas. The sequence goes on along the minus strand of JBDUBY010000304.1, from coordinate 2,515 downwards.
TCAATTTTTTCAAATATTTTACGCCTGCCTTCAAGCCACAGCTTTGCTTTGTTATTAAAAGGGGAAAGCAGCATAGCAATAAGCGGGTAAATATTTATAAAAATGATATAGAAAAACTTATCCATTAAACTCTTGCAAAGAAATAAAAATTATTACAAGCAATTTTTATTCATCCAAATAAAAAGGGATGCCTAAGCATCCCTTTTGTATAAAAGGCTAAGATTAAACTATTTTTTGCCAGATATTGATTGTATTGAATCCTGGTGAACCTGTAGTGTAGGCAATGTTTGTGTTGCAAAACCTTTCAGGTCGGCATCTTTTAAATCAGTGCTTCCTTTCTGAAATAATTTTATAGCATCTTTATGATCATCTAACATATCATTAGTATATGCTTTATCAAAATCTTTTCCTGTTTTCTTGTTCAATTCATCTAATTTCTTTTGAGATTTATCATCAAGGTTTGCAGGCAGCGTAATATTTTTTGTTGCAGCCATTTGCTTTAGTTTATCACCAGCTTGTGTGTGATCAGAAATCATCATACTTGCAAAACTTTTTAAACGTTCGTTAGTTGCTTTATCATTTGCAACTTTGCTTAGTTCAATTTCAGTCATATTTGCATTAGCAACAGTAGCAGCCCAATCTGCATCTTCCTGTGAAACTGGTGCTGAAGACATGTTATTCATACTTGAAGTATCACCATTCATCATTGAATTACTGTCTTGCATCATACTATCATTTGTATTTTTTGCACTGTCTAAACTATCGCTGTTTGAAGAACTGCCGTTGCAGGCAGCAAATACACAAATACAACCTATACAAACAATACTCATTAATTTTTTCATAACTTATGTTTTTTATTTTAGATAAATATTTTGAATCAAAGCAATTAGTTACAAACCCTAAGCCACAGTTAATAACAACTTGTATTATTTCTCATAAAAATAAAAATATATTAGTTTGTAGATAATTTTACTCTCATTCATTTTTATTGAATAATGATGCAATAACTTGTTTGATGGCATTGTTTTAGCACATCTTATAATCAAATAATCAAAAAAATTATGGCCGACAGATCATCAAAAAATATTGATTTGCAAGAATCAACAAGAGATAAAAAAGAATTGAAACAGGAAAAAGTTACACTTGATCTCCCTGATGTAAAAGATATTCCTGGACAGGAAAATATTAAAATTCCTGATTTTAAAGAAATGGCTGATACAACTATATCATCAGATGATGAAGAAGGCGTTGGTTTATTTGAAGATGAAAATGGTGATGATGCAACCAGCGAAAGAATTAGTTTAGCAACAGAGATTGATGAAGATGATTTAATAATTAAAGACGAAAATTTGGATAATGAACTGGATGAAGAAGATGAAAATAACTTTGATGAAGATGATGATCTGGAAATAACAGATGATTCGGTAAGTAAAGACAGTGATGTTTCCGAAGGTGAAAAAATTGCTTTGCAAAGAACTGCTACAGATATGGATACGGAAGATAATGAAGACCTGTATGCCGCGCAATTAGACGATACAGATTTTGATGGCGAAAAACTGAATGAAGATGATGACGACGTTTCAGGTAAAGATTTAGATGTGCCAGGCGAAGAATTAGATGATGCTGATGAAGCAATTGGTGAAGAAGATGAAGAAAACAATGATTACAGTTTGGGTGATACTAAATAGAACAACATTTTATTATAAAAGCCAGCCTTAAAACAGCTGGCTTTTTATTATTTACTCAACCAAATAAATCCAGCATTATAAACGATAAACTTTTTCATAGTTTTGCCCGCAAATTATTTTCATGCGAACCATACAAATGGTTGATTTAAAATCCGAATATCAAAGACTGAAAAAAGAAATTGATACAGCTGTTATAGATGTAATTGAAAGTGCAGCTTTTATTAATGGCAAACCGGTTCAGGAATTCAGTAAAGCACTGGCTGATTATCTGAATGTAAAACATGTTATCCCTTGCGCCAACGGAACAGATGCGTTGCAAATTGCGATGATGGCGTTGGATCTGCAGCCGGGCGATGAAGTTATTACTCCTTCCTTCACTTACATAGCAACAACAGAAGTAGTTGCATTGTTGCGTTTAAAACCTGTTTTTGTTGAAGTAGATAAACAAACTTTTAATATTGATATTGAAAGTTTGGGCAAAGCCATTACGCCAAAAACGAAGGCAATTGTTCCCGTGCATTTATATGGCCAGAGTTGTGATATGGAAGCAATAATGCAGGTGGCAAATGAATTTAATTTGCCTGTTATTGAAGACAACGCGCAATCAATTGGCGGTGATTATTATTTTAAAGATGGAACATGCAAGAAAACCGGAACGATAGGAACGATTGGCACAACGTCTTTTTATCCCGCAAAAAATTTAGGTGCTTATGGTGATGGCGGCGCTTTGTTTACAAATGATGATGCACTCGCGCATCAACTTACCATGATCGCCAATCACGGGCAAAGCAAAAGATATTATCATGATGTGGTAGGTTGTAATTCAA
>JBDUBY010000370.1:0-6649 GCA_040003735.1 Parafilimonas sp. | reverse complement strand
GTAAAAAGAATGCTTGCAAAACGTTTTGTTTCACCAGGTGCATCATAACTCGCTTCAAAACTTATTTTATTATTATCGACAGATGCAGTTGTGCCCTTTATCTTATAAAAATATTCATGAAACTTCAACTTTGCTTCATCAAAATCATCTGCTTCAAACACAACTTCTCTCCAGCTAAAAATATTGTCTTTATCATCTCCGTTTTGAATGATGATGCTTGAATCAGCACCATCAATATTAATTGTGCATGAATAATTTTTTGACTGAATACCGGTGCCAATAATTTCTCCGCGAATAGTATTAAAATGATTTGGAAAATCTTCGATCACTTTTGATAAAGCGTTGCTTACATCTTTATTAAAACTTGCCAAGTGAAATTGTGCGAATGAAGAAATTGAAAAAAGTAAACAAAAAAGTAGTAGATATCTTTTCATAATTGGATTTTAAAATTGTAAGATACTTGTTGTGTAAAATGTTTAAGCTTTGTATTTATACACACGTGTGCATCAAACAAAAAATGTTTTCAGCATAAAAAAACCCGCTCTGTATGAACGGGTTTTTTTATCAATTAAAATAAAAGATTATTTAGTAACGAGGAATTTTGTTCTTGAAATTAATACAGCATTTTGTTCAATACTTAAAACATAACTGCCAACAGGTAATGTTGCTGCTGATGTTAAATGATAAGTATATTTTCCTGGTTTCAGGTTACCTAAATTAATAGTTTGAGAAGCTCTTCCGCTGTTTAAATCAGTAACTTTTAATACTGTATTCCCGCTATTAATAAGCTGATAATTTACAACAGCCGTATAACCTGATACTGGGTTAGGCGTAATCTTTAGCTCAGGCATTGGAGTATTTTTATTATCTGCAACTAAAGATGAAGCAGTGCCAATTCCAATTGCATAAAACGCATCTTCAACACTTTTTACAGCCTGTGAAGAAGCGCCATATAAATCAGTTGCTGCATTAATAGCGGCAGTTCTCCAATCTGCATAAACAGCATTAGGAAAAAGATATACTGTTTCTGTTCTATAAATAATAATTGCAGCTTTTGTTTTAATAGCTTTTACGTTATATGAATCGCCGTTATCATTAGTGCCACTTCCGCCTTCAACTAATAAATAATACATGTAATTACCAATACCACTATTAGTGTGCACGCCGCCATTATCTAAAAATCCATTGTACCAAAACTGACCCTTATATGTGTCTGGCTGAGATATTAATTTTGGATTAGACATATCGCGAATAACCCAGCCCATATCATTACTTAACTGCCAGTTTATATCATTGTGCTTTGTATAGAACTGAACGTTCTTACCCATAATATCACTCATGCTTTCGTTCATTGCTCCAGATTCTTTAGAGTAAACTAACTGCGATGTTGTTTGTGTAACACCATGTGTTAATTCATGACCAGTTACATCAATGCCTGTAACACCACCAGCCTGGCCGGTTGATCTTTTATTGAAGTTCATTGAACTGCCGTCCCAAAACGCATTGTCAATATAAGTAGGATCATTTACATAACTAACCAACGCTGTTCCGTTACCATCATAACTATTTCTATGAAATACTTTGCTGTAAAAAGAATATGTTGCTGCAACACCAAAATGTGCATCCATAGCAGCCTGGTCTTGCCCGGTTAAATTCCAGTTAGCAGAAGAACTTGTATAATCCTGTCCGCGTTTGCCACTTTCACCATGAAATGTAAGCACACCGTTACCTTTTGTATAATCTCTCAAACGATAATTAGAACCATTTAAATCGCTATGGATTGTTTGTGTTCCGCTCCAGAATGTATTGGCTGTTCCAACTGCATCAGAAGTGTTGATGATATCAGTTTTACCAAGCACTTTGCCATTTTTTGCATCAACAAAATAATAAGCACGGCTTAAAGGCTGGTGCGCATACACATCAATTTTATATGCTAATACAAGGTTGGAAGGATTAAAACTTTCATCTGTGCTTGTATTAAACCAAACCAGCTTTGCTGTTGGTGCATAACTTGCATTTTTGCCTGATACATTTTTAAGGCTTTGTTCCATTTCAGCATTTTGCCACATGTACTCTTTTGCGCCAACATATTTTACTGCAATATCAACTGCATTTTTTTGCTGAATAATACCGGTGAGAGAAGCATTTTTTAAGCTGGCAGGTTCCTCAGTTAAAATTTCCCCGCTTAAGCCTGTTGCTTTTCCTGCTTTAGTTTGAACAATGTACATAGAGCCTTCAACGGGAATGCCTTTGTACGTTTGATAAAAGCGATAATTAATTTGACCAATATCATCACTTTCAGATTTAATAAGCGACAATTTTAGTGCATCCCCAAAATTAAAAACAGAGTTAGCTATAGCTTCTGAAAAAACCACTTGCTGACTTTGATTTAACCTGGTGAAATGTTTGCTTAATCCATTGTCTCCGCGAACAATTTCACGCATTGAATTTTGTGCATTCAGACTTGTAATAAGTCCAAAAAAAATAATTGGTAGAACTACTCTTTTCATTGGTATTTATTTTAAATGTGAGAAAATGCAGAAGGATATTCATAAAATAGATTCTCAGTTAGACTATCAAACAATCTTGTAAGAAGATGATTGTTTGTAGTTGCAATTTATATGTTTTAGCTATTGAAAAGAATTTTTTACTGCCGGATATTAATTATAATTGGTTGATTTTGATCTCATTTTATAACAATAAAAAGTATAAATTAAAGATCATCGTTATAATTAGAATTAATATCCAGGTTGCACTATGGCAGCTCGTTTATCAACCCCGATTGTAAAAAAACCTGGGATTAAAACAGGTTAAATATTCGTTTAAAAAATCAACCACATTATTTTTTCATTTATCTACTTATTCCGGAAATGATATAAAATACTTTTTGAAAATATGTTAAAGTTGTTAAAATATACTTATCTTGGTTGTCCACTTTTTTAATAACAGTATAAAAACACACTTAAATGAAAAAAACAATTTACTCCTTCTGCGGCGTATTATTTGCCGCGTGTTTATGCTTTTCCGCAAAAGCAGATTCTGGAAGCACTACGAACAGTGTTTGTTTTAATGATGGTTTTTACAATTGGAATATCACTTATACAGGGTCTGCTGGTAATTATACCTGCACTGGTTCTGTAAATGTTGATGGTACTAACTGGTCAGTTTGGGGCGCTGGAAATTTTTCAAGCCACATGGGTGACGTTGAATTTCATGCCTCTAACCCAAATGCTGACGGGTGCCAGAGCGGGTATGTAGATTCATTCACTTATTGGGGCAACGCTCAGATAACAGGCAACGGTTCAGGCACAATGTTTTCAGGCGGTGGCAACTGGACAAGCTACTGCTCCGGTGGTGCATATAACACTGGTACATGGGGTGCTAATGGACCTTGTGGTACTATGAAATCTTTACCATACGGACCAGCTAAACATGCTATTAACACTGCAAAAAATGCATCAAATAGTGTTTGCTTCAATGATGGTTTCTACAATTGGAATATTACCTATACTGATCAGGGAGCTGGTAACTATTCAGTAACTGGATCATTAAACGTTGATGGTAATACATGGCCTGTTTGGGGTGCAGGTAATTTTGCAGGTCGTATGGGAACTGTAGAATTGCATGCAAGTAATCCAAATCCTGACGGATGTGTTAGCTATTCTGATTCATTTACTTATTGGGGCAATGCTCAAATAATGGGTAATGGTTCAGGTACAACATTTACAGGCAGTGGTAACTGGACAAGCTATTGCTTTGGTGGTGAATTATTCACTGGTACATGGGCAGCACAAGGACCTTGTGGTACTATGAAATCTTTACCATACGGGCCAGCTAAACATGGTATTGATCCTAATAAGAAAACATCAAATACTGTTTGTTTCAATGATGGTTTCTACAATTGGAACATAACCTATACTGATCAGGGAAGTGGTAACTATTCTGTAACTGGTTCATTATTGGTTGATGGTAAGCCATGGTCTGTTACAGGTTCAGGTAATTTTGCCGGCCACATGGGAGCTGTTGATTTACATGCGCATAACGACAATCCTGACGGATGTGTTAGCTATTCTGATTCATTTACTTATTGGGGTAATGCTCAAATTACAGGTAATGGTTCAGGTACAATGTTTATGGGCAGCGGTAACTGGACAAGCTATTGCTTTGGTGGTGAATTATTCACTGGTACATGGGCAGCACAAGGACCTTGTGGCACTATGAAATCTTTACCATACGGGCCAGCTAAACATGGTACTGTATTCAGCATGAAAATATCTCCAAACCCAATGAAATCAAGTTCTGTTGTAAGTTATTCTTTAACAAAACAATCAAAGATTACTATAACTGTTTATAACTACATGCAACAACCAGTAAGGCAAGTAGTGAACAAAACAGAATCTGCAGGTAAACACAGCTATGTTATTGATGGCTCATCATTAACTAATGGTGTCTATCATGTAGTGGCTATTGTTGATGGTAAATCTTATACATCAAGCTTGCAAATTGTAAGATAATTTCTTTGCAAATTGTAAGATAACTTCGTTTTCATAAGAAAAAAGCAAGGCACGTGCCTTGCTTTTTTTATACTCATTTTTTATTTCCGGAATAAGTTTAGCGGTATAAAAAATCATCCAAAATTATTACTGATTTTAACCGAAGATATAATTAGCAACACAACATTTATCGATTCCATTGTTGATATAAAAGTTTATGTAATTGATTAATGTTTGATCAGTTTTAAAAACTGGTGATTTCTTTAAAAGAATAGGTAACTCATTCTGTTTTATTTGCGATTAGTCTAAATTCATTTAACTAAAGTTTGCATCTATACAAAATTGAGTGCCTTATTTTATTATGTGATCAAACAAACGCTTGCTGTAATTTCTTTATTTTCTTTTGCTGCTGCTTTTGCGCAAAACAATACTTTAATTTTTAAGAAGAAAGATAAAGTACTTGATAACTTCTGGAAAGGTTCTGTAATCGCATTTCAATTAAAAGATAAAACATGGGAGAGAGGCGATGTTATAAAAATTCAAAAAGATTCAATTTATATTAAACCAATAATGATTCAGTATAGTTTTATGCATGCTGATACGTTGCATAGTTATGTAACAGGTTTTTCTTTAAAAGATATATATGCAATACCAAAACCAGGAGTAAGTATTTGGTACGACAAAGGAAGTTTTAAAGTGGATAAAAGAGGCAGCCATGTGCAGGCATACTGGTTAAAAAGTGGTTGGATTTTACGAGTTGGTGCTTTGGGTTTTGCCGCGTTAAATATTATAAATGGAATATCTCAAAACGATCTTTCTATTTCAAATAATGGTAAGCAATTAAGTATTGCCGCAGCAGTTTTAGCTGCCGGAGTTATTTTAAATGAAACATACCGGCAAACGTTGCGACTCGGGAAAAAGTATCATTTAGAAGTTCAATATCTTTCTAATCAGTAAAACTTATAAAATTGCTTTATCCTATAATTCAGGATACAATGGAAACTGTTGCATGAACTCGTTCACTTTGTTTTTTATGTTTAAAAGATAAGCTTCATCATCGGCATGCATTAAACATTCGTCAATATTGTCAACAACAAACTGCATGTGTTCTTCTTTCATTCCACGTGTTGTAATTGCAGGCACGCCCACACGAATACCCGATGTAACGAACGCACTTTTATCATCAAACGGAACCATGTTTTTATTTACGGTGATGTCAGCTTTGCCTAAAATTTGTTCTGCTTTTTTGCCTGAAATATTTTTGTTGCGAAGATCAATCAGCAACAAATGATTATCGGTTCCATCGCTGATGCTTTTATAATCTTTATCGCGAAAAGCTTTTGCCATTGCTTGTGCATTTGAAATAATTTGCTTTGCATAAACAGTAAATTCATCTGTAAGAATTTCGCCAAACGAAATTGCTTTGGCAGCAATAATATGTTCAAGCGGGCCGCCTTGTGTGCCGGGAAAAACAGCCATATCAAGCAGGTTGCTCATCATGCGAATGTTGCCTTTTGCATCTTTTAATGCAAATGGATTTTCTGAATCTTTACGCACCATAATAATCCCGCCGCGTGGTCCGCGCAAAGTTTTATGCGTGGTTGATGTTACAATATGACAATGATCAAACGGATCATTCAATAATTTTTTCGCAATCAATCCTGCAGGGTGTGCAATATCAGCCATGATGATTGCGCTAACTTCATCAGCTATTTTTCGTATGCGTGCATAATCCCAATCGCGGCTGTAAGCACTGGCGCCGCAAACAATTAATTTTGGTTTTACTTCTCTTGCTTTTGCTTCCAGCATTTCATAATCAATAGTACCGGTTTCTTTTTTCACACCATAAAAATGTGGCTCATATAATTTGCCACTAAAGTTTACAGAAGAGCCATGTGTAAGATGCCCGCCCATACTTAAATCCAAACCAAGAATGGCATCGCCGGGTTGCAACACTGCAAGCATTACTGCTGCATTTGCCTGTGCGCCGCTATGTGGTTGCACGTTTGCATATTCAAGATCAAAAATTTGTTTAAGACGATCTATTGCCAACTGCTCACTTTCATCCACCACTTCGCAACCGCCATAATACCTACGACCGGGATAACCTTCTGCATATTTATTCGTCATTACATTGCCCATTGCCTGAATGGTTT
>JBDUBY010000275.1:0-2007 GCA_040003735.1 Parafilimonas sp. | reverse complement strand
ATACATCTTAATACGCCGGGCGGATTATTAACTTCTACAAGAGAAATTGTTGGCGGCATAATGAAGTCAACCGTTCCTGTGGTTGTGTACGTTTCTCCATCAGGTGCACATGCAGGTTCTGCAGGTGTTTTTATTACACTCGCTGCAAACGTTGCAGCAATGGCACCACAAACAAATATTGGCGCGGCGCATCCTGTTTCGTTGCAGGGCACGCCAGATTCTATTATGAGTGAAAAAGCAGCAAACGATGCGGCCGCTTTTATACGATCAATTGCTGTAAAAAGAAACCGAGATGCACATTGGGCTGAAGAAGCTGTGCGTAACAGCTATGCATTATCAGAAAAAGAAGCGCTTGAAATAAATATTATTGATTACATAGCCACCAATGATCATGATTTACTTACACAAATTGATGGGAAAAAAGTGGAAGTAAATGGCGCAACTAAAATATTGCAAACAAAAAATGCATCTATAGAAATATATGAAATGGGTTTCTTTCAAAAAATTCTTGACAAGCTCAGCGATCCAAACATTGCTTACATGTTAATGATGATTGGGTTCTTTGGAATTGTATTTGAACTGTTTAATCCAGGTTTAATTTTTCCAGGTATCGTGGGCGTCATCTCTTTAATTTTTGCATTTTATTCTATGAGCAGTATGCCGGTTAATTATGCGGGATTATCATTAATTATTTTTGGTATCATTCTTTTTTTGCTTGAAATAAAAATTGTAAGTCATGGGTTGCTTGCCATTGGCGGAACGGTTTCGGTGTTGTTAGGATCATTATTTTTATTCAGAAATACGCCGGGCGAAAACTTTGCAGCAGTTTCTTATACAGTTATCATAGCTTCCACTGCAGTAACCGCGTTATTTTTTCTGTTTATTGTAAGTATGGGATTGAAAGCGCAACGTACAAAACCTGCAATGGGCGTGCAGACTTTTATTGGCAAAACAGGCGAAGTTATAAATACGCTCAACGTTAAAGGAACAGTAAAAGTTAACGGCGAAATATGGAATGCTGAATCACTTTCTGAAAGGATTGATGCCGGTGAAATAATTATAATAAAAGATATAAAAAATCTTACATTATATGTAGAAAAGATATAGTTAAAGTAGTACAAAATCTTATCTGTATAAATCATTAATTAAACTTTAAAATCATGCAACAATTTCCAGTAGCACTTTTAATAATCATTGTTTTTGGCTTATATATTCTTGCAAGTGCTGTACGCGTTCTTAGAGAATATGAACGTGGTGTAGTATTTAGGTTAGGAAGGGTTTTAAACGGAGGTGTAAAAGGCCCCGGGCTTATTTTGCTAATACCGATTATAGACAAAATGGTAAAAGTAAGTTTGCGCACTGTGGTGATGGATGTGCCACCGCAGGATGTAATTACGCAAGACAATGTTTCTATAAAAGTAAATGCAGTAATTTATTTCAGGGTTATTGATCCGCAAAAAGCAATTATAGAAATTGAAAATTATTTAACCGGTACATCCCAACTTTCACAAACAACATTAAGAAGTGTTTTAGGCCAGTCAGAATTAGATGATCTTCTTTCGCAAAGAGAAAAAATAAATTTGCGTTTGCAGCAAATTATTGATGCACAAACAGAACCCTGGGGCGTAAAAGTTACGCATGTAGAAGTAAAACAAATTGATCTGCCGCAGGAAATGCAGCGTGCCATGGCAAAACAGGCAGAAGCTGAAAGAGAAAGAAGAAGTAAAGTAATTTCTGCCGAAGGTGAATACCAGGCATCACAAAGATTAAGTGATGCGGCAAAAATTTTAAGCGAACAACCAAGTGCACTTACGCTGCGTTATTTGCAAACCTTGCGTGAGATTGCAACAGAAAATAATTCAACCACCATCTTTCCCGTGCCTATTGATATATTAAAACCGTTTATGAAAATAAATGAAGATGAGCAAAAGAATAAAAAGGTTACAGAATAGAATAAAAAAAATCCCGCTCACTGCGGGATTTTTAAAAATTGTATAAGCGCTTATA
>JBDUBY010000072.1:0-2009 GCA_040003735.1 Parafilimonas sp. | reverse complement strand
CGAAAAGTTTTCGTTTTTTCTTGGAGATGCTTACCAGGAAAATACGGAAACATTTGCTCATTCATTACGCTTTACAATACCCGGTAAAACCGGTATGGTAATATTAAAACCTGATGATGATAATGGCAGCGTGGAGCTGTTTTTAGGCAACGATAAGGATGACAAATATGTTCTGTACGGAAATGAAGGTTTCAGTATTACAGTTACAAACATTTCGGCAACACGTGTATCAGGTACATTTTCCGGACAGTTAAAATTAGTTGATGGCACAGGTGCAGGTAAAAGTGAGCTTACCGTAACTGATGGAAAGTTTGATATACCAATTCGCAACACTAAATGATACGGCAAAATTATTCTCTAAACCCTTTTACATTTCATTCCATCAAACAACATAAATCGTGAAACAGTTACTCTTCATTTTAATAGCAATCATTTTGCTCGCAACCTATTCCTGCGGAAATCAAAGTTCATCATCGAATGTTTCTAAATCAGATTCTGTTGTAAAAAATTCTTCAGCAACAACAAATGATGAAACATCTGCAAGTCCATTATTAGATACAACAAAATTAAAATCAGACCTAAGCGATATCATCAGTTCCGTTGCATCTGGCAATCCTGATACAACAAAATTAAAAAATGCGGCATCAGATATAATGTCAACCGATGTAGCGATGCTATCAGATTCAGGTATTGATAAAATGTACGGAAATAGTAACGATCCTTCTGTTACTGCTGCTAAAAATGCGCTTAAAAAAATGAGAGATGGAATGGGCATAACGCCGGATAAATTAGATAGTATAAAGAAAGCGGCGGCGCAATTAAAACAAGGCACATCAAACTAAAACTTTCAAAGAAAAATTATGCAACACTTAAAATTATTTTCTGCAATTATTGTTTCAGCATTTTTATTGTCTGCATGTTCGGGCAACACAACTGCAAACACAAATAAAGACAGCGTTTCGCAAACATCTTCATCATTATCCGGTTCAGGTGATGACATGTATTATGAATTAACAACCACATCAACCGGGAAAAACTTAACGATGAATGGCATTACCAAAATGTATGTTTCATCAAAAGGTGATATGCGTGTTGAAATGAATTTTACAAATTCAATGTCGCCTGATAAAAAGGCTGATCCGATTATTATTATTGGTCATTCAGATAAGCCTGATGAAAGTATTTCAATTGATGATTCAGCAAAAACATATAGTATAAATCATATTAGCGCTGATGAATTAAATAGTGGAGAAAAAACACAAAGCACTGCCACTAAAATTGGCGAAGAAAAAATTCTCGGGTTTAATTGTGTACACGCAAGAATTATTTCAACAAAAAAAATTGGAAACTTTTATTCGGAAACAGATACGATTGATTTATGGCGAAGCAACGATGTGCCTATGCAGGCAAACGTGAAAGATTTGTTTGATAAGTTTCAATCAAGAACAGGAAATTTTATGTACACACCGGAAACAGAGGCGCAATTAAAAGCAATGGGTTGCGAAGGTTTTATGACAAAGATGGAAATGAAAAATAAAAACGTTTCCATGACGATGCAGCTTACCAAATCAGAACATAGAAATCTTTCTGCAGACATGTTTCAAATACCTGAAGGATATACTGAAGATAAAAATGGCCTCTAATTTTTTATAAACATATCAACAATTAAAATTTTACATTATGAAAAAAATATTTACGCTTTTTCTTGTAGTGGCTGCTGTACTTATTTTAAAAGACACAACTGCACAAACAAATACATTTCCTTTAACAGGCAGTGCAGGCATAGGTACAACAACACCAAACGGTTCGGCATTGTTAGAAATAAAATCAACAAAAAAAGGCTTGCTTATACCACGCATGACAATAGCACAGCGAAATGCCATAATAAACCCGGCAAGCAGTCTCTTAATTTATCAAACTAACTCAACTTCCGGTTTCTATTATTTTGATAGTTCGTGGAAACCTATTGCAGGTGTATCATCAAATTATTGGAAGAAAAGCGGAAGTTC
>JBDUBY010000387.1:0-2015 GCA_040003735.1 Parafilimonas sp. | reverse complement strand
ATTCAAGGTCGAACTTTCCTTTCATGTAAAATATAGCAATGTTCGTGTCAATAAGATACTTTTTCAAAACGACTCGATTTGTCTTGTGGAGACTCTGCTATTACGAATTTCTTCAATGATTTCTTCTGCAGATTTCTTTGAGTCAAATGCACCGAAGGCTTTTTTAAATGAAGATTTCTTGCTTGTCAGGTCAGTCTTAACCGATGCTGTAAGTTTAGAAATAAGGTCAAGTTTATTGCTCGGGCTTAAGTTTTCTAAAAGTCCAACATATCCGTCAACAATTGTAGTATTTATTTCTGCTGTTCTCATATTGTCAAATTTATAGAAAAATGTCTAAAATTCAAGTCATCGTTTTGTTTTATGGAGTAACGCTGCATAACGCACAATTCAAATATATACGCATTAATTGCAGCCGTCCAAAAATATTGTTGTATTGATTTTCAGCGTGTACGATTAGTTATTGCATAAAATTTTTATTGCGACAATGCAACTTAGCTCATATGAAAAACAACAGCACAAGTGTGCGATCTCCGGATCAAGTCCGAAGACAGGCTGTACCGTGCTCAATCCAAGTTCATTAGCTCGTCACCAAAAAAATAAAATTGATTTATTAATTCTTCATCTTCACATGTTCCAAAACATAAGAAGCAATTTTTCGGCCTTCGGTAAGCCCGTTTACAATAGCAGCATTGTAATGTATGCCGCCATAAAAGCGGCTGACAGCAGCTTCATCTGCAGCTGCATTGAAAGATTTAAAGCTTCTCGGTTCCAATTGAAATTCATTCTCAGTTGAATCAACATAAGAAAAATTATCACCGAATATTTTAGTAAGAATCATTGCAGCAGATGAAGATATAACGCTATGCCCGCTGCTATATTCAGGAAATGGCGGCGTTTGTAATTCCGGCATCCAGCTTTGGTCAATATAATTGTTGATGTATGTTTCCGGACGAATAACAATACTCCTGTATTTTTCATCCCAGCAACTTATAACAGCATCTGCAATAGTTACGGCTACACATGCGTACGCTTCTGTTGTTTTTGCAACATCAGCATGTGTTTGTTTACATGCAAGCGCCGTTATATTTACCCAATGACCACCCGGTGAAATTTTTTTTGTGGCATACATCACATGCCCGTCAACATTTACTTTAAAAGGATTGCAATCCCAGAAATTTGCAATGATTTTTTCTTCCTGTGTTAATGCATTTACTTTATCATACACAGTTTTTGCTTCTTTATAAAACTCACTAACCGTATCTGTTGAAAAAGGAATTGCAGGCAGAGGTTTAAAATTTTTCACTGTATCTAATACAAACGTTCTCATTCTGCCCCAGTAAGGTTCTATTGCCTGTATATAAGCCGGCGGCGTTGGCTTCCACGTTATCGAATCATCCAGCACTGCAAACTTGCCAAGTGCACGCGTTTCTTTATAATTATCTTTTGCAGACCATGCAAGAATTGCGTCTGCAATTTGCCTGCTATACGCTAAAGAATTATCAAACACATTTTGCGGCACGCCGCTGTTCTTATAATTCTGTAATAATTTATTTTGAAAAACACCGATTGTATCTTCTGAAATAAGTAATGTTTTTGCAACGATAAGCATTGCATTTACTGCACATATACCCGGGCTGTATTGCTTTGATGCATCAGGTGCAGGAAGTTGCATTAAACCATGTAATTGACCGGCAAACGAAATGTAATTTTTATTGAATGGAGCCGCTGCCTCATAACCCGCAACACTTACATAAGCATAAATGCGGCTGGCAACCGGCGGTGAATAAATATCATGCACCATAATATCCGTTACTTCTTTCATCGCATGATGAATGTATGTTGGGTCTTCAGTTATTTTCTTCCAGTCATCATTTGCTTTTGATATAAATGATAAGCAGCAAAAGATTATGGCAAGCAGAAAAAATTGTTTCATGTTGAACAAAAATAGTATAGTATAAATAATTTTTTAGTCATCATCCGTATTTACCATGGCGGCGGTGTTTTCAAATTCAAAT
>JBDUBY010000170.1:0-2025 GCA_040003735.1 Parafilimonas sp. | reverse complement strand
CATTGCCGGGTATTCGCGAAGCCATTGAACAACGTAACTGGAAAGAGGCACAGGATGAAATAAATTTAACCGCGCAATCCATAAAAAAACTTGCAGATTATTTAAACAATATCAGGTAAACAGCAGGTTTTTGTTGGCATGTTTTTAGAACATAATATGTAATTAGTCACTTTAAAATTCCCTGTATGTTACGCTGGACACTTATCTTTTTAATCATTGCAATCGTAGCGGCAATTTTTGGGTTTGGTGGCATTTATGCTGCTGCAACAGATATTGCACGCGTTTTATTTTTCATCTTCGTTGTGCTGTTTATTTTATCGCTTATACGCGGAAGAATTTAATGCGTTATATCTTTTTCTTTTATATCACCGTTTGAATAACCGGTAATAATTTTTGTTGCCATACCAACAAACAAACCTGTTTCTACAACACCAGGAATTAAATGCAAATCAATGTTCAATTGCTGAGGATTTTTAATAGAATCAAAATAACAATCAAGAATATAATGCTGATGATCTGTAATAAACCGCTTGCCTTCTTTTTGTCTTAAGCTCGCAACAATATTATATGTATTTTGAATTTTTTGCTGTACTTGTTTCCAGCCGAAAGTAATTACTTCAACAGGCAAAGGAAATTTGCCAAGCGTTTGCACATCTTTTTTTTCATCAACAATAATGATGAGTTCATCAGAGTTTGCTTCAACAATTTTTTCCTGTAACAGTGCACCGCCGCCGCCTTTAATTAAATTGCCATATACGTCCACTTCATCTGCACCATCAATAGCAAGTTGTAAATGGTCTACATCATCAAGCGAAAGAAATTCTATTCCTTCTTCTTTAAGTACAGTTTGTGTTTGAAGGGAAGTGCATACGGTTGTAAAATTCAAACCTTCTTTTTTACGTTTACCCAACTCTTTTAAAAGCCAGTAAACCGTGGTACCTGTTCCTAAACCAATAAGCATATCCTGCTTAATAAAATCTGCGGCATACGTTCCGAGCTTTTGTTTTATATCGTGTTGTGTAAGCATAAAAATGTAGTTAAGTAAAGATATGAAGCGTTGTATTCTGAAGCATGAAATTATGCTGTACAAGTGAGTGACACAAGGAACGATGCCACGCAGAAAAAAAAGTTCATAAACAAAAAAGTTGAAAAAAAATCTCAAAGAATTCTTAAATAAATTTTGCTGGTATAAAAAATAACAACAGCTTTGCACCACGAAAAATTTTAGAACAGTGAAAACGCAACGCACATATTTATTCATCAATCCGTGGGGGGAATCTCTCGCAGTGAATGCTGATAATTTTGCGGGGCATGTTACAACCTTTAGCTAACTATTACAACTGTTACTAACTGACTATACAGCCCCGCTACCAGCGGGGTTTTTTATTGCCTTCGCTTACGCAACAAAAATCAAAACAATTTAAACTGAATTCAAAATGGAATCGAAACAATCAACATATAAACGAGGCGGAGCTTTCTCTTTAATTGTGCAGGCAATTAAAGGCGTTGAAATGGATTATACAAAAGGCAGCATTCGCAAAGCAATTATGATGCTGGCCATACCAATGATTTTGGAAATGTGTATGGAAAGCGTGTTTGCGCTTGTAGACTTATTCTTTGTTGGCCATTTACCCAATGCAGAACATACAGTGCAAACGGTTGGATTAACAGAATCTGTTCTATCAATTATTTATTCTATCGCTTTTGGTGTAAGCATGTCTGCCACAGCAATAGTAGCAAGGCGTGTAGGCGAAAAAAATAAGGACGAAGCGGCGCATTCAGCAATGCAATCTATATGGCTTTCGCTGGCAATTACTATAATTATAAGTGTTGCAGGAATTGTATTTGCACCAAATATTTTACATGCAATGGGCGCAGATGCGCAAACCATAGCAATAGGAAGTACATATACAAGAATTGATATTGGTGGAAGCATAGTTATTATGATGCTCTTTCTCATAAACGGAATTTTTCGCGGTGCAGGCGATGCATCAATGGCGATGAAAAGTTTGTGGCTTGCAAACA
>JBDUBY010000447.1:0-2028 GCA_040003735.1 Parafilimonas sp. | reverse complement strand
TTGTTGAAAATTGCTGCAGCCTTCACCTGCAGCGAGCGCAACTGATGGTTGTAAAGCAGAAAGTTTTTTATATGCATCTAATTCAAGATTAGCAAAGGGTTCTTCAAGCCAGTAAGTATTTACTTTTTTCAAAGCCTGCAATCGTTCTGCTGCCAATGCCACTTTATCATTCCAAACTGTACCTGCATCTATCATTAATAAAATTTCGTTTCCAAGCGCTTCCCGTGCGGCTGATAAATGTGCTTCATCTTTTTCTGTACTCAATTTTCCAAAATCAGCCCAGCCAAATTTCACTGCTTTATATCCTTCCGTTTTTACCTTCAATGCTTTACTGAAAGTTTCTTCGGCTGTATCACCAAACAGTTGCGAGGCATAAGCCATTTTAGGGAAAGATTTTTCATAACCTAATAACTTATAGACAGGTTCATTTAATTTCTTACCCAATAAATCCCATAAAGCAATATCAATTCCGGAAAGTGTATGAGATGCCTGCAAAAGATCGAATGAATTTTTATAAACTTCTGCTGATATGTTTTCAATATCTTTTGCATCATTCAACTGTTTTCCTTCAACCGAATACCGGATTGGCTTACATGCACTGTGCGACATAGGGCACACATAACTTGCAATACTTGTAAGCGGCGAAGCTTCACATTCACCCCAACCTTCAAGACCATTGGCTGTAACCCTTACCAGTAAAGCATCCTGGCTGCCATCGCCAATGTCATACACTTCAGGCATTGATAAATAAAAAAAATCAACCGACTCAATTTTCATTGACTGAATTTAAAATGCTGTTATCATCATTCATCAAAAAATAAAACACAACTATTAAAATGTTATCGTAAGCCCGCCATCAACCGTTATTACTTGTCCTGTTATATATGATGCATCTTCACCTGCTAAAAAAAATGCCACACCAGCAATTTCACTGGCTTCTGCTGCGCGCTTTAAAGGCAGATGTTGATTGCTTACATAATTATCTTTAAACCATTGCGTGTGCAATTCATTTACACCATCAACAACAGACATTGCCGTGTTTACAAAACCAGGCGCTATGGCATTCACTAAAATATTTCTTTCAGCCAGTTGTAATGCCATTGAACGGCAATATTGATTGATGGCAGCCTTTGCCATAGAATAACTGCTGGCATGTGTTTCGGCTCGCGTGCCATGAATGGAAGTGATATGTACAATTCTTCCGGTTTGCTTCATAAACTTTACAGCTAATTGTGTTATAAGTAAACAACCATTCAACATAATGTCAAACGTTACACGCCATTGGTCAAGTTCCATTTGCAGTGGATCTGTTTTTGCAAAAACACCGGCGCAATTAATTAATACATCAATGTGATTCCAGTTGTGTTGAATTATTTTTTCGCCTTCAATAATTGTTGCTTCATCAGCATAACTGCCTTCTAACAAAAGATGATTGCCTTTAGGAAGTTGCGTGAATACATCTTTTAATTTTTCAGACTGAATATCGTTCACGCATACATCATAACCTTCGCTTGCAAAACGCATGGCAGTTGCTTTTCCAATGCCGGATGCAGCGCCTGTTATTAAAACTTTTTTTCTTTGCATCGGTAACATTATTTCAAGTTTTCTCCGGCATAAATTGTAACCATTGTTTGCAATGTTTCTCCCGGTTTAAGACTCGTACATTGTTGTAAACGCCTGGCATCATTTACACTTATCGGCATTGCAGTTGCGGGTTCCAGTATTGCGGTATAATGATTAAGAAAGCCACCATAAGAAGCAAAATACCATTGATAAGGAAAGATATTTTTATCATAGCTATACCGGAATACATCATTGCTTTTAGCGTTTATTAAATTCATTTCTGCTTCGGCGATGTTATACAAGTAAAAAAAATCAATGCTATTATTTTTTTCTAGAATTATTGATGCATCTGTATCTTCTATCACCGACCAGTTAAATTCATTCATGTTTTTAAATCTTGAATAATCCGGGTCAACAACTTTTGCTTTTTTTGCAGACGTAATTAATTGTTCGCCTCCTTCAATC
>JBDUBY010000208.1:0-2028 GCA_040003735.1 Parafilimonas sp. | reverse complement strand
ATCATATTTCCTTTTTGCTTTGGATTGTACGCACAAAAAGTTACTGTTAATAAACTTGTTCCAACTGCAAGCCAGTTAGCGTGGCAAAAAATGGATTTTTATTTATTTGTTCATTTTGGTCCAAACACATTTACAGATTTAGAATGGGGAAAGGGAACAGAGACGGAAGATATTTTTAATCCAACAAATCTTGATTGCGGTCAGTGGTGCAGAACTGCAATTGCTGCGGGCGCAAAAGGAATAATTATTACAGCAAAACATCATGATGGATTTTGTTTATGGCCGAGTAAATATTCTACGCACACGGTTGCACAAAGCAAATGGCGAAATGGTAAAGGTGATGTGCTGCGCGAACTAAGCGATAGCTGTAAAAAATATGGTTTGAAAATGGGTGTGTATTTATCGCCGTGGGATCGCAATCATCCAAAATATGGAATGCCGGAATACAACAATGTTTTTGTAAACATGATGAAAGAAGTTGTGAAAAACTACGGACCATTTTTCGAGTTTTGGTGGGATGGTGCAAATGGCGAAGGGCCGAATGGAAAGAAGATGGTGTATGACTGGAAAAAGTTTGAACAAACAATGCGCAATATTGCGCCGAATACAATTGTGTTTAGTGATATTGGTCCTGATGCGCGTTGGGTTGGAAATGAAAATGGAATTGCCGGTGATCCTAACTGGAATACTTTGGATACAGCAGGTTTTACACGTGGTGCAGGTGCGCCTTCAACCGATACTTTAAATCATGGGAATGTAAATGGTAAGGTATGGATTCCTGCGGAATGCGATGTTAGTATAAGACCGGGTTGGTTCTATCACAAAGAACAGGATGATAGCGTAAAAACACCCGAACAATTATTTGAGTTGTTTTTAAAATCTGTTGGTCGCGGTGCGAATTTGTTATTGAATGTTCCGCCAGACAGAACGGGAAAAATTAATGAACATGATTCAACAGCATTGGTTGGGTTTAAACAATTAAGAGATGAAAGTTTTGATAACGCAGTTGCAGATAAAAAATTTACTGAAGCTTCATCAACATACAAAATTGATTTGCTTCAACCTAAAAAAATTAATTGCATTGTTTTGAAAGAAGATATTGCAACCGGGCAAAAAATAAAATCATTTACAGTTCAGTTAATGATGAACAATAATGTAGTGAACGAAATAAATGGAAATACTGTTGGCAAAAAACGCATTCTTACTTTTCCTTCAACAGAAATTAATTCATTCATTATTAAAATTGAAGAAGCGAAAGCAACGCCTTTATTAAATGAAGTTTCTGCTGATTTAATTGATGAGAAATTAGCAGAAGCAAACAAATAATTGCAGTGTAATAAACATTTCGTGTGTTATTATAAGTCTGAACAAATATAAGTCTGAACAAATTGTATAAGTAATGAAAATTCTTACCTGTACTTCTCCTGGCTTTTTTGAATATGGAACAGCAGAAATGCCACAACCAACAAAAAACAATGCAATCATAAAAATAAAAAACATTGGTATTTGCGGAACAGATTTGCATGCATTTGAAGGCACGCAACCTTACTTTACTTATCCCAGAATTTTGGGTCATGAATTATCCGGTGAACTTGTTGAAGCCGGCGACGCTGTTGGTTTTGAGAAAGGTGAAGCCGTTACATTTCTTCCTTACTTCAACTGTGGAAAATGTATTGCATGCAGGCAAGGCGCAACCAATTGTTGTATGCATTTAAAAGTTTTTGGTGTTCATATTGATGGCGGCATGAAAGAATATATTTCAGTGCCTGCAGATAAATTAATTCATGGTGAAGGGTTGAGTTATGAAGCGCTTGCATTGGTTGAGCCATTAGCAATTGGTGCGCATGCAATCCGCAGAGCCAATGTAAAAAAAGATGAGTTTATTGTAGTAGTTGGTGCAGGTCCTATTGGTTTGGGAATTATGGAATTTGCACATATCGCCGAAGGCAAAATAATAGCAATAGATGTGAATGATAAACGCCTGCAATTTTGCAAAGACAAATTACATGTTGAACACACAATAAACGC
>JBDUBY010000303.1:0-6738 GCA_040003735.1 Parafilimonas sp. | reverse complement strand
TTTAATTCTCCTGTCTTGTTAATACATCGCGTTTTAAATTTTCCCAGAGTTTATCAAAATTACCGTTGTCAGATTCCTTCCAGTGTTGAAGTCGTTCACGCATTTTTTGTTTGCGTTCATTGCGTGCTTCGTCGAAAAAATCACGAATAAAATCAGCGTCCTGTTCATAAGCTAACTTATTATAGAACGCTTTTAATTTGCCTTCATGTTGAATGTTTGTTTCAGTAACCTGCTTTTCCATTATTTCTCTCAGCCGTACTTTTTCATCATACGTGCCGTCAGGCAATAATGATTTTGCGATGACCGGCATCAGTTCAATCAACACCAAAATAATTATTAAGAGATAATAGCGAAACTGCGCTGCTGCATTGTTTTGAATAAGATGATGCAATGCTTCAATCCTTGTTAAAAAACCATCATTCATCAACGTATTGAATGATTGCATTTCTTTTTGTTTTGTTTGATTGATTGTATTCAAAGCACTGTCTGCAGCATTTATTTTTGGTTGCGTTAAAGCATTCAATTGATTATAATCTTCATCAAGCTTTGTGTATTCGTTTTGCTTTGCACGAGCAATTTCTTTTAAACCAATTTTTCCACTGCCGCCTGTTCCATCTGTTTCTGCAATAAATGCGTTGCGGCTTGCGGCTACCTCGTTATACTTTGAATTAAGCTCATGTTGCAAAACATTTTTTTGTTGTTGCAATTGCAAAACTTTATTCGCATACAAACTATCCAGCTCATGTTGTTTTGCCATTCTCCGTTGTTCATTATCTAACGAAATTTGTACATGAATTTCTTTATCAAACAAATACAACAAAGCAGGTTGAGCCATAAAAGTTCCAATAGTTAATGCAAGAATTAAACGAAAAATAATTGGCGCAGCTTTGCGCTTGTTACTTGCAGTAATGCCTTTTATCAACGCACGGTCAATGCCTAAAATAATCAGGCCCATAAAAATTCCAAGCAATATTCCTACAATAGAATTGTTTACAACAGTGCTGAAAAAATAACTCCATGCAAGTGTTGCAAACATCCATGTACCTAACACTGCCATTCCTGTAATTGCATAACGATTTCGGTCTACCGTACAATCTTTTAATAGTTCTTTTTCTGGTGTTGAAAGCCACCATAAAAACCGTGTAAATTCAGATGGAGAATAATTGTCCCTTTGAGAAAGCGCATGCGCATTCGTTTCCATTAAAAAAAGTTTTATTGATAAGTTTAGTTTGGCTGAGGTGGGACTAAATGATAAACGCAGAACTACTGCATTGATTATGCAAGGATAAAGATTTTAAGCTTTTTAACTTAATGATATAAATATACCTACTATTTTTTTTGATAAACTCTTACATAATCCACATACATTTTTGCAGGCAATAAACTGTCATCAATTGTTTGCCCGGGCCAATCGCCGCCAATAGCAAAATTTAATAAAATGAAGAAAGGCAAATGAAATTCTTCAGTGCTATTGTTTGTAATATTTGCCTCATGATATTGTACGCTATCTATAAACCACTTAATTGATGTAGCATCCCATTCAACGCTGTACACATGATATTCAGATGGTGATGAAGCAGTGTTGCCACCATCCTGAACATGGCCGTTATTATCCCAATGAATTGTTCCGTAAATAAGGCTGTCAGCATTTATGTGTTCCATAATATCAGTTTCGCCACAGGCAGGCCAGTTAACTGTATTTATGTTTGATCCAAGCATCCAGAAAGCAGGCCAAAACCCCTGCCCTACCGGTATCTTAATACGGGCTTCTATCCTTCCATATAAAAATTCTTTTTTGCCTTGCGTTGTCATGCGCGATGAAGTGTAGTTATGAGAACCTGCAGTTTCTTTTTTTGCAGTGATGATAAGGTTGCCATTTTCAATCGTTGCATTATTTGGCTGATAATATTCCTGCTCATGATTGCCGCCTCCATTGCCGTCAATTTCAAAATTCCAGGCGCTTGTATCAATTGAGGATTCATTAAATTCATCTGACCAAAGTAACTGGTAAGTTGATGTGTCATTTATTGGAGGTTGGATCGGTGGTGGTATAATGGTATTTTGTTCTGCTGATTTTTTACAAAAAGAACATAAGCACAATGATAGTATTATAACATAACGGTTTAGGATGCTGTAAGAGTTTTTATACATAATAACAAGATTAAAAGTTTTTGATTCTTTTTGAATAGTGAAAGTACAACAGAATGATAAGGTTAAGGAATGTACAGAAAATGCATTCTTATTTCTATATCAATTTCATAAAAAAAATTAAAAGAAAACCAATCGCACACCTACTACTATAAGTGCAACTGCAAGTGCTTTTACAATACCTTTTGGCTTAACCTTATTAGAAAAATATGCACCAACCTGTGCACCTGCAATAACACCGATGCCAACATATAATGCTATTTTAAAGCCTTGTTGCAATGTACCGTTTACAAGATGTGTTATTGTACCGGCAAGCGCCATTATTGCTAACACAAAATGAGAAGTTGCAGTCGCAACATGAGCTGGAAAATCAAGGAGACTTATAAGTGCGGGCACATGCATAATACCACCGCCAATACCTAAAAAGCTGGATACAAAACCAACAAAAAAACTTAAGATGATGCCGGTTTTTATATTGAAGGAATACTCGTAATTATTACCAAGCGCATCTGTGATATTTCTGTGCGTATTTATTTTACCTTTTTTTTGAGATGCATAAGCACCTTCGCCCGGTTTTATAAAAAGAAACGCAGCAATTATTATTAATACACATCCAAGAATAAGATTAAATGTATGCCGCGGAACATAGCCTGTTAAAAGTGCGCCGATAACAGAACCCGGCAAAGTTGCCAAACCAAAAGCAATGGCCGATTTATAATCAATACGTTTCATTCTTGCATAAGCAAACGAACCAGAACTTGCATTTAAAAAAACTATAGCTAAGGAAATAGAAGTAATAAGGCTTGGCTCCATATCAGGATATAATAACACAAGAACGGGCACTAATATAAAACCGCCCCCGGCACCTATTAATGTTCCGAATGCACCTACAATAAATCCTAAACCAAGTAATTCAAATGCTGTTGGTGACATTATTTTATAACTTTTACGAAACAGCTTTTGTAATAAAATAAATATTTAAAGCTGCATATAAAACAAGTAATACCTGTGCAATAATTATGTCAAACTTATTAGCTTGTCTTAATTTATTTTGTTTAACCATTTGCAAAGACCATGCATTGGCAGCAACTATAATCAATATAAAAAACAATGTAATGCCATGCAGCGTATCAACCAGAGTAAAAGTTACGGTTTCAGGCAGCGAAGCATCAACAATATATTTATTACCTATTACTGCGAATAACGCACCTACGCTTAAACTAAAGCGTGAATCAATACTATCTGCATGAATATAAAAACATGTATAGCCTATAAAAAAGGCGACATACATACCAATAAATAATTTCCAGAATAAACCAATCGCATCGCGGTGAACGCCAAGCCGAACTCTGAATGCACTGTATTCAGTATGAGGAACAGATAGGTCCGGATCACCAAATGCTGTTTCATATGGTTTAATTGCGGTTGCCATGCGAAAACTATCAATAATCCATCCCTGTAATATAAATCGCGGATCAAAATGTTTACCTAAAGTATCAGGCTTAAACACCAGCGATTTTGAATCATACTGCGAGTTTTCAATAGAAAGCCTCAGCGTTTGTTTATCGAATGGAAAATTGGTAATTACCCATGAATCTTTCATCACACACTGCAGTTTCATCAGCAAAAAAATTTTGCCATTTACTGTATCTGCTGTTGCAAAAGATCGCTGAACTGTTTTCGCTAATGGTATTTCAAGGTTGCGTGAAAAATCAAAGTCAGGATTTCCATATTTCAACCATAACCAAAAGTCGATTGTATATTCCTGCTGTTTAAAATCAACATCATGAATGCTGGTAATATAAATGCCCGTAAGCACAGTGTCTGGTTTCTGTTGTTGGGCAAATAATGATGATGAAGTAAAAGCTGTACTTATTATTAAAACAATAAAAACGAAGGCTTTTTTCAATGAATATTTTTTAAGCGGTTAAGATAGAAAATAGTTTTAAGGAAAGTAATGAAGCGATGTTTTCTTGCTCATATTGTTATAGATGAAAGTTTAATAATTTTTCCATTACATGTAACCTTAGCAGTTTTATCGATAAAAATCAGGAAACAAGTTTGAAATAAATGTCTTATTCAAACAATAAATTATCTTTTATTCTTATTCATAAAAATAAAATTTTTGAAATTAGCGCTTCCAATATCTTAAAACCAATGAATTTAAAACAAATTGTATGGCTTGATTTTGATTACAAAAACAAGCACTACCAGGGAGAAGCCATCGCGGCTTTTTCTACATCAAACAACTGCATGCTGCCGGCATTTGAAATTTATTTTGATAATGAGTACAACGGTACCATTTGCAAACAGCAAGACAATTGGATTCCTGATAATTATATTGAGGAAGGCCTTGCAAAAATTATAAGCAGTAAATTATTTTCATTCTTAATGCCGGAATTGTAGCATTTAATTTAATAAATCTGCTTCTTATTTAAACAAGGTTTTTCTTTATGTAAGCAATGCTTTCGGTGATACTTACAAATGGATCGCCGGGTGTTTTATCCTGCTCAACAAAGAAATATTTCATGCCCGCAGTATCAGCGTATTTAAAAATATTTTTGAAATCTATTGTACCATTACCCACTTCAGTAAAAGCATGTTCAGGCGTTTTATCCATATCTTTTACATGCCATAATGGAAAGCGGCCGGGATGCGCTTTAAACAATTCAATTGGATCATGACCAGCCTTCGTTATCCAATATAAATCCACTTCAAATTTTACAAAGTCTTTATTTGTGTTGTTGATGAGTATGTCATATGGTAATTGGTTGTTATCAACAATAAATTCAAAATCGTGATTGTGATAACATAACTGAATGCCCGCTTTCTTACATATTTCTCCTGCCTTATTTAAATCTTCAGCAAGTTTTTTATAGTGATCAATATTGCCTCTTTCCGTTGGTGAAAGCCATGCGCAAACCATGTATTTAATGCCAACTGTTTTTGCATCATCAACAGCTTTATTCCAATTATGCAATAATGTCCCCATCATGTCTTTACCATTATCCTGGTCTTCTCCCAACCTGTAATGACTGCTTGGAATTATTAACCCGTTCTTCTTTATTAAAGCAGCAAAAGTTTTTGCATCCATTCCATAAAAATTTTCTGTACCGGTATATGTTGCGCCTTCAACAGAATTATAACCTATCTGTGCAACTTTAGCCAGCGTGCCCGCAGGATCTTTTTCCATTGCATCTCTAACCGTATATAATTGCAAACCTATATACGCATGATTAAAATTTAAAAATGATGGTCTCATCATTAATGCAGCAGAAGCAACAGATGTTGATTTGATAAAGTTTCGCCTTGTTGTCATATTATTTAGTTATCATTATTGATAGTGCTAAGGTATAAGAATGTTATAATAAAACTTTCATTTTTTTAATGATGAAATATCAGTTCAATTAAAAATTTGCACTTTAAAAAAATGTTTTGGTATTTGTTTTATGATTATAGTTTTATAAAGAAATTTAGTGCATGAAAGCATCAACAGAAAAATTAAGAATTGACAAATATTTATGGAGCATCCGTATTTTTAAAACACGCGCACAAGCTTCGGAAGCTTGCGATAAAGGCAGAGTTAGATTAAATGATACTGCTGTAAAAGCATCAAAAAATGTAACAGTTGGCGACACATATTC
The DNA here is from genome assembly GCA_040003735.1 of Parafilimonas sp. Classification (GTDB taxonomy): domain Bacteria; phylum Bacteroidota; class Bacteroidia; order Chitinophagales; family Chitinophagaceae; genus Parafilimonas. Next base: position 946 of record JBDUBY010000303.1, on the reverse strand, counting down.
TGTTAAAGCCGAAGAAAGAAAATGGGTGGTGCAGGTTGTTGAATTATTGTATCATCGCTTGCAATATAGTGAAGCAATAAAATATTATATTGATCTTACTCCACAGGAAGAAAACGAAAAATTGCAAATACAATCTTCCAGTTTCCACACCGGCAAGCGCTTAAGTAAAATAGGAAGGCCAACAAAAAAACAGAGAAGAGAATTGGATGATTTTACAGATGATGTTTAATGCTATTAAAAAATTATCTGCATTTATATTTGTTGTTATGAAGATTGATATTCTTACTGTATTACCTGAGTTGCTTGAAAGCCCGTTGAACCATAGCATAATGAAAAGAGCGCAGGAAAAAAACCTTCTTAACGTAAGAGTTTTTAACCTGCGTAAATGGGCAGTAAATGAATATGGGCAAGTTGACGATTATCAATACGGCGGCGGCGCAGGCATGGTAATGATGTGTGAACCGCTGGCGAACGCCATTGAAGAATTAAAAAAAGAAACTACTTACGATGATATAATTTTCATGACACCGGATGCTGAAATATTCAATCAAAAAATGGCCAATAATCTCTCATTAAAAAATAATCTTTTAATTATTTGCGGACATTATAAAGGTATTGATCAACGCATACGCGATCATTATATCACCAAAGAAATTTCTGTTGGCAATTTTGTGTTAAGCGGTGGCGAACTTGCTGCTGCCATTATTGTTGATGCAATCGGAAGATTAATTCCAGGTGTTTTAAATAATGAAACTTCTGCATTGTTTGATTCTTTCCAGGATGATATGTTAGCGCCGCCTGTTTATACAAGGCCGGCAACATTTAACAACTGGAAAGTACCCGATATTTTATTAAGTGGTGATCCCAAAAAAATAGATGAATGGAGATATGAGCAGGCGCTTGAAATTACAAAATTAAAAAGGCCGGAGCTATTGAAAGATGATGA
>JBDUBY010000117.1:0-6747 GCA_040003735.1 Parafilimonas sp. | reverse complement strand
TTAAACGAACAAACATTTTTATTTACCGGCACTATGAATAAATTAAAAAGAACTGAAGCAGAAGAGATGGTTGAAAAACACGGTGGCAAAATAGTTAGCGGCGTTAGCAGTAAATTAAATTACTTAGTTGTTGGTGAAGATGCCGGCAGTAAATTAGAGAAAGCAAAGAAGATAAATACAATAAGAATTATTAGTGAAGATGAGTTTCTGATTTTGATAAATCAATAAAAAATATTCATTCAAGGTTGGTATTATTTATAATCATGATTTAGCTTTTCATTGCACATTTAAATTTATTTTATGAATGAACAACAGCATGCTATTCGCGATCAGCAAAAAGAAAAATGGAACACAGTTTCCAATGCCTGGAAAAAATGGAATGAGTTTACCATGAACTTTTTAAAACCAATGGGAGACGCAATTATAAAAGCACTTGACATAAAAACTAATGATGTTGTTTTAGATGTTGCGTCAGGCACCGGCGAGCCTGCGTTTTCTATTGCTGCGATTGCAAGAATCGGCGAAGTGTATGCAACTGATTTATCTGAAGAAATGCTAACCATTGCACGCAATTATGCAGATGAACATAATATAAACAATATTGAATTTAAAGTGGCAGATGTTTCTGATCTTCCTTTTAAAAACAATTTTTTTAATAAGATAAGTTGCAGAATGGGTTTTATGTTTTTTCCGGATATGCAGTTGGCGACAAATGAAATGTTTCGCGTTTGCAGGGACGGCGGTAAAGTTGGAATTTGTGTTTGGGCTGCGCCGGAAAATAATGATTGGAGCACTACAATGACGAAAGTTTTATCAAAACATATTCAAGCTTCCAAACCCGCTGCAGATGCGCCCGGAATGTTTCGTTGCGCAAAGCCGGGTTTAGTAAAACAATTATTTGAAAATGCCGGTTTTAAAAATGTAAAAGAAGAAATTATTTCCGGTAAATTAGATTTTGAAACAGCAGAAAATTATTGGTTAAACAGAACGGAAATGTCTGAATCAACAATAAGTTCATTAAATAAAACGGATGAAGCAACACGCAAAAAAATAAAAGAAGAGTTGATTGCAGATTGCAATAATAAACTAACGAATGGAAGGCTTATTTTTAGTTATGCTTCTTTAATTATATCGGCTGAAAAATAGTTTACTAAAGCAATCATCCGCCACGGGAAAGTATTACACCAACAAAAGCCATCGTTAGTGATATCAACAACATTAATCTTCCGCTCCAGCGTGCAACTGATTTAAATTTGTTGTTGTTTTCTTCACTCAATAATCTTTTTCTTGCATGCGCATCATGCCAGGAACCAATTGCGATTATAAAAAGGAAGAGAACAAATTTTACAATTACAAGATTGCCATACCTGCTTGCAACAAAAAAATTTGCAGAAACACGAATACCGCGTAAGTAAATATTTGTGATACCGGTTAATAATGCTACTGCAAGAGCGATGTATCCATATAATCGGAATTTTAAACCTGTTTCCATTAATAGCGTTGCCCGTTCCGGAAGATTTTTTATAACAGGCAATACCGCAAGCGGCAAAAACAACATTCCGCCAATCCAAAAACTTACGCAAATTATATGCAGCCATACACTAATGTAATACCATGTATTCATAGTGCAAATTTAGTAATGCGCAAAGCTTTCAACTTTATATTGTTGCTTCGCATTTGCAGTTCAATTTTTCATTTAATAATTACATTGTTTCTTTGCAGCGCAAAAAAAGTTGATTATATCATCAACTGTACAAGTGAGTGACACAACCGTGATGCCACGAAGTACAAAAGCCGGTAACATAAAATTTCTTCTAAAAAAAATAATATGAGCAACATTATTAGTATTCATGCAAGACAAATTTTAGACAGTCGTGGCAACCCAACAGTTGAAGCAGATGTAATTACAGAAGCTGGTTTCTTAGGCCGTGCAGCGGTGCCAAGCGGCGCATCTACCGGTATTCATGAAGCAGTTGAACTGCGTGATGGTGATGATAAAGTGTATGTTGGCAAAGGTGTTTTGAAAGCAGTTTCCAACGTTAATAAAATTATTGCTGAAGAACTGAACGGTTTTGATGTTAGCGACCAAACAGGTATTGATGCAAAGTTGATTGAAGTTGATGGTACAGATAATAAAAGTAAACTTGGCGCAAATGCAACGCTTGCTGTTTCTATGGCGGCGGCAAAAGCTGCGGCAATTGAAAGCGATCTTCCCTTATATCGTTATCTCGGCGGCGTAAATGCAACGGTGCTTCCGATTCCGCTGATGAACATTTTGAATGGCGGCGTTCATGCTGATAATAAAATTGATTACCAGGAATACATGATTGTTCCAATTGGTGCAGAAAGTTTTAGTGAAGCTTTGCGTTGGGGCGTTGAAATTTTTCATAAACTAAAAAGTGTTTTAAAGAAAAAAGGTTACAGCACAAATGTGGGCGATGAAGGTGGTTTTGCGCCGGATATTCAAAGCAATGAAGAGGCAATTGAAACAGTTTTGCAGGCAATTGAAGCTGCAGGTTTTAAGGCCGGTGAACAAATAGGAATTGCTTTGGATGCAGCCAGCAGTGAAATGTATTTTAATGATCAGTATAAATTTTATAAAAGCAGCGGCAAAATTATCAGCAGCGATGAAATGGTAGCCTACTGGACTTCGTGGGTGAATAAATATCCGATCATTTCTATTGAAGATGGAATGGCGGAAGAAGATTGGGATGGCTGGAAAAAATTAACAGATGCACTTGGGCATAAAGTGCAGTTGGTAGGCGATGATCTTTTTGTAACCAACACAAAAATTTTGCAACGCGGTATTACTAATGGAATCGCCAACAGTATCTTAATTAAAGTAAACCAGATTGGAACGGTAACAGAAACAATAAACGCAGTTCAGTTGGCGCAAACGAATGGTTATACAACTATAATGAGCCATCGCAGCGGCGAAACAGAAGATACAACCATTGCAGATTTAGCTGTTGCTTTAAATTGTGGCCAGATAAAAACCGGCTCTGCATCACGCACAGACCGCGTGGCAAAATATAACCAGCTTTTACGCATTGAAGAAGAATTAGGCAAAAGCGGAATTTATCCAAAAGGGAAAATTCGCTTCAGTAAATAAAATTGCAGTTCTTGCCCTTCTCCTTTGGAGAAGGGTTGGGATGAGGTCGGACAATTTATACACATATCCACACGTTATTACTAATCGTTGGCAGAAACTGTAATTTTATGCCAACGATTTTTTTATGCTTAAAACATTCAACATACTTCGCAATAAATACATCATTGCCTTAACTGCATTTATTGTTTTGATGTTGTTTATAGATCATAATGATATTTTTGTTCAGATGGATCGTCAGCGGCAGCTTAAAAATTTAGTGGCGAGCAAGCAATTTTACCAGCAGCAAATTGATCAGACAAAGAAAAACCTTGCAGATCTTCAAAACAATTCTGCTGCTCTTGAAAAATATGCAAGAGAAAAATTTTTCCTAAAAAGAGACAATGAAGATGTTTTTGTAACAGCGCCGCAAAACAATCAAAAAAATCCGCAGAGCAAACAATAATATAAATACCCTGCCGTTTGAATATTGTCAACTGTTAAGGTTGAGTTTCATCCAATATTCTGTGAGTAAAAATTGTTCACTAAAATTCTTATTATGCCAAATTTTACTCCGGAAGATTTATTATTATTTCAGTTAGGTGAGTTAGAGGGTGTTAAAAGCGAAGTAATCACAGAAGAGCTTTCATCAAATTGGGCTTTGCGTGAAAAATTTAATGTTTTGAAAGAAGCTTTTACCCGTCTCAATGCAATGAAATTGCAATCACCGCGAAAGCAAACGGTACAAAACATTATGCGCTACGCAATGCGTAAACCGGTTACTGTATAATAATTAATTTAAAAAATTTCTGTTCAAAGGCTAATTTAGTTTCACTGAACAGAAATTTTTTTATGACACTTACAGAGCGTTTTCAATTTGCTATTAATTATTTCCAGGGAAATTACCCAATTGCTGAAACCGAGCTTGTTTATAAAGATCCTTATGAATTATTAGTTTCTGTAATTCTTTCTGCACAATGCACCGATAAGCGTGTAAACATGACAACGCCTGCCATCTTTCTAAAATATCCAACGATACAAAAATTATCTGAAACTGAATTTGATGAGCTATTCCCATTTATAAAAAGCATTTCTTATCCAAATAATAAAACAAAGCATTTAATTGGAATGGCGAAAATGGTAATGGAAGATTTTGGCGGAAAAATTCCAATGACGGTAGATGAATTAATGCAATTGCCAGGCGTTGGCAGAAAAACGGCAAATGTTATTACTTCTGTTATCGATCAGCAACCAAACATGGCTGTAGATACGCATGTGTTCCGCGTTTCTGCAAGAATTGGTTTAACCGTAAATGCAAAAACGCCTTTGGCAACTGAAAAACAATTGCTTCAATTTATACCAACGGAATTAGTACATAAAGCGCATCACTGGCTTATTTTGCATGGAAGATATATTTGCGTTGCACGTAGTCCTAAATGTGATGAATGCGGTTTAAAACCGGTTTGTAAGTATTATAATAAAATAGTAAAAGTGAATAAGAGCTGAAAGCGCAAACCTTAACGCTGAAGGCTTTTAATAATCAATATCCAAATTCAATTTATTTTTCAGTTCTCTTACCAAAGGATATCTTTCTGCAATTCGTTCAAATTTCTGGCGGCTGTTTAGTGTAAGATATAAAGGAATATTTTCCTGCTCGCCGGCTTCAATCAATATTTTAAAATTGATGCTGCGGTTATTAAAAGCAGTTTGAATAAAATCGCACAAAATTGTTCTCTCCTGTTCAACAAATTTTTGTTGTGTGATGGCATTTACAGTAATTGTAAAAGAATTATCTGCTTCAATATTTAGTTTTGCAGATTTAAAAGTTTGATACGTTGAAAATTTGTTTGGCTGATTTTCAAGTATTGCAGCATAATTATCCCAAACTTCGTGTAACCTTAAAGCAGAAAGCGCTTCAGCATCTTTTACTTCTTCAATATTATATTCTGAGCTTATTTTCTCCCGCAGCGATTCAAGCAAATTTTTCTTACTGCCATTTACATTTTTTGGAGCCGAATATTTTGGCGTTGTTTCGTTTACTGCATTAGCAACCGGTTTAGATTTTTGCTTTTCTTCAACAGCTTTTACGGCAGGTTCTTTAATAAATAATTTTGATTCTGCAGGTTGATTTACAATTATTGTTTCTATATTTTTTATACGCTGCATTACCGGCCCATCAACTCGTTTCTTTTTAATGATGCTTCCGTTATCGTTTGCGAACTCTATTGCTTGTTGTAAGTAATTTAATTTTATCAAAGCCAGTTCAACATGCAGCCTTTTGTTTCGCGCCATTTTATAGTTGATCTCAAACTCATTCAAAATATTTAATGTACTTACAAGGTAACTCATGCTAACCTGTTCAGCGGTTTCAATATATTTTTCCTGCATACCTTCTACTACTTCAAGCAACACCGCAGCCTTTGCATTTTTGCTTACCAAAAGATTGCGGATAAATTCAGCAAAACCATTCAATACCATATCACCTTCAAAACCTTTGCTGTTTATTTCATCATACAACAACATGGCTGCGCCAATATCCTGCTGTAATAAATCATTAAGCAGCTTAAAATAATAATCGTCATCAAGAATATTTAAATGCTCAAGTGTATTTTGATAAGTAACAGTTCCGTTGGTAAAGCTCACGATCTTATCAAGAATGCTCAGCGCATCACGCATGCAGCCTTCACTTTTTTGCGCAATAATTTGCAAGGCTGATTTTTCTGCTTTGATATCTTCTTTCGTTATAATTTCTTCAAGATGTTCAACTGTATCATTTGTTGTTATTCTTTTAAAATCGAAAATCTGGCAACGCGATAAAATAGTTGGAATGATCTTATGTTTTTCAGTGGTCGCCAAAATAAAAATGGCGTAAGGCGGTGGTTCTTCCAGCGTTTTCAAAAATGCATTGAATGCTGAAGAGCTCAACATATGTACTTCATCAACTATATACACTTTGTATTTACCGGCCTGCGGCATAAAACGAACCTGCTCAACAAGTGTTCTTATATCATCAACAGAATTATTGCTCGCAGCATCAAGTTCATGAATATTTAAAGATGTGCCTTCATTAAAACTTTTGCATGAGTTGCAATGATTACAGGCTTCTCCATCCGGCTGCAGATCTTCACAATTAATTGTTTTGGCAAGAATACGTGCACAAGTTGTTTTGCCCACACCACGCGGACCACAAAATAAAAAGGCATGCGCAAGCTGGTTATTCTTGATCGCATTTTTTAATGTGGTTGTAATATGCTGTTGACCAACAACTGTATCAAAAGTTTGCGGACGATACTTTCTGGCAGAAACAATAAACTTATCCATAGCAACGTGCAATTTAAGCAGGCAGATGCAGTTTTTTTATTCAGCTTTGGTTAAATTATGCACAAGCAGTTTTTTTGTAATGAAGATGAACATGAAACACAGTAATAATTTAAAAGGTTTTTTAGATAGTAAGGTTGAAGAATATAATAAACTAGCATTTATAAAAGATGATCCTGTTTGTATCCCACATCTTTTTACAAAAAAACAGGACATAGAAATTGCAGGATTTTTTGCAGCCATTTTTGCATGGGGAAATCGCAAAACGATTATTAATAAATCAACTGAATTAATGCAGTTGATGAATATGCAGCCACATGAATTTTGTTTGAATATTGAAG
>JBDUBY010000009.1:0-22634 GCA_040003735.1 Parafilimonas sp. | reverse complement strand
AAGTTTGCGAACCGGAATTAGAATGTGTTTTATCAAACATAGCCTCAACAGTAATTTGATCTCCGGAAACATTTAGATTGCCAACTTGAATCCAGAATGAAGAGTCTATTTTTGCCCAGTTATTGCAATTTTGTGAAAACACAAATGGAGGTACAAGAAAAAAAGTAATTAAGCAAAGCCAGCGTTTCATAAAGAAATGAATGGTTGCGGTTAAGGAGACAAGTTAATGCTATATAATCGAAATAAAAAAAACCGGCTCATCACCGGTTTTTTAAATCTTGTTTCATCTTACCAACCTTTATTCAAATCCCAATTCTCAAACTCTTTTGCAACAGCAGTTAAGAAAGATGCACCTAAACTTCCATCTACAATTCTATGATCATAACTTAATGATAAAAACATCATGTGGCGAATACCAATTGTATCTCCTTGCTCTGTTTCAATAACTACAGGACGCTTTTTAATAGCACCTACAGCAAGAATAGCAACCTGTGGCTGATTAATAATCGGTGTACCCATCAAACTTCCAAATGTGCCAACATTAGTTAAGCTAAATGTTCCATCCTGTATATCTTCTGGCTTTAATTTACTATTCCTTCCTGCTTCTGCAAGATGATTTACTCTTTTAGCTAAACCAACCAGGTTTAACTCATCAGCATTTTTTATAACGGGAACAATTAAGTTACCGTTTGGCAATGCTGTGGCCATCCCAATATTGAAGTCTTTTTTAATAATGATTCTATCGCCATCCACAGAACTATTAATCATCGGGAAGCGCTTCATCACACGCACTAAACAATCAATAAAAATTGGTGTGTACGTAATTTTTGTATTGTTCTGTTTTTCAAATTCCTTTTTATTTTTCTCTCTCCACAAAACCATGTTGGTAACATCAGCTTCGGTAAAACTGGTTACATGTGCGCTGGTTTGTTTGCTGTTTATCATATGCTTTGCAATCAGCTTGCGCATACGGTCCATTTCAATCACTTCAACATTGCCTTCATAAGCAGTTTCCTGTTGCTGGTTACCAACTTCAGGTTCACTAATTTTTTCAGGTTGCCTTAGCGTATTGTTGTTTAACGTTGTGCGCTCAATGTTGATCGTTGACCTTTGTTCTTCTTTCTGACTTTCCGACTTCCCAACTTCCTGACTCCTGTTCTGAACATAATAAAGAATATCTTTCTTCGTCACTCTTCCTTCATTTCCACTTCCGGCAATATTTTCCAGTTCATTCATGCTTATACCTTCGCTGCTTGCAATATTCATTACAAGGGGAGAATAAAACCTGTTAACTTTTGATGCGCCATTACCATTACCATTCATTGCCTGGTTATAAGAAGGTACATACGGAACCTGTTCAACAACTTGATACACATCTTCTTTTACATCGCCAACAGGAGCCGGCACTTCTACATCATTCGTATCGTTATTTGCTGTTACCTCAGTTTCAATTTTTGCAATTACACTTCCAATCGGCACCACATCATTTTCTTTAAATAAAATTTCGGTAACTCTTCCGGCGGCAGTGCTTGGCACTTCGCTATCAACTTTATCTGTAGCAATATCCAATACAGTTTCGTCCTGTTGCACCATGTCACCAGGTTTTTTATGCCACTTTAAAACTGTTGCCTCCATTATACTTTCACCAAGTTTCGGCATTACTAAATCTACAACTGCCATAATTATTTTTTTAAATTATTTGAGGCTGTCAGCCATGAATTTTTTTCAGCTACAGTTCCGGCTATCCACTACAAGTCCTCGCTTCTTCGTCGCTGCGGGCTTTTCGCTTCTATCCGGCAGCCCATCAGCTATTCAATATTCTTCAGCTAACCTTAAAACTGTACTAACAGCAATCGTTTCGCGTCAAAGGTAATAAATCAGCCATCAGCTTTTTATAAATTTGCACAAGGTGTATAAAGCGTTAATAGCTGTAAGTTCAATATTTCTTTTCCTGTCAAACCTGAATTGCAGTTTTTTGGTTTCTATTTTTTCGCTGTTGCCAACGGCTATCCAAACCGTGCCGACAGGCTTTTCTTGTGATCCTCCGCCTGGCCCCATAATTCCCGACACTGCAACTGCGTAATCTGTTTGCATCGTTTTTAAAATGCCTGTTATCATCTGTTTTACCGTTTCTTCGCTTACCGCACCATATGCTGAAAGTGTCTCATTAGTCACATGCAAAAAATTTTCTTTAATGCTGTTATCATAACTCACCACACTACCTTTAAAATATGCTGACGAACCTGCAACAGATGTAATTAAATGTGCTATATATCCGCCGGTGCAGCTTTCTGCTGTTGATACCGTTTTACTCTTTTCTTTTAATAACCTGCCAAGCAAAACTTCAAGCGAAATATCTTCATCAATTACCGTTACATCTTCCACTTCTTTTTTTAGTGTAATAAAGATTTCATTCAATTCGCGCTCAACTTTTTCTTTCTCACCCTGGGTTGTTAAACGCAAACGCACCATGCCATGATTTGGCAAATAAGCAAGTTTTACATTTTGCGGCAACGACTGTTCAAAACCTTTTATTCTTTCTGCAAGAAAAGATTCGCCAACACCTGCAGTTAATAAAGTTCTGTGACCGATATATGGTAACTGAAACTTGCTTTCAATTAATGGCAAAACACGTTTTGCCATAATAAATTTCATCTCTGTTGGTACGCCTGGCATGCTAATAAATATCTTTCCATTTTTTCCAAATAGCATTCCCGGCGCAGTGCCCACATCATTTTTTAGAACCGTACACACGTCCGGAACTTCAGCCTGTTTGCGGTTTACATCAAGCAATGGCATCTGCCTTTTAAAAACATGCTCAAACAAATAAGTTACATGCGCCAGTGTTTCTTCATGAATGATCATTTTACCGCCAAAATATTCATTCAATAAAGGTTTTGTAATATCATCAGACGTTGGACCCAAGCCACCAGTAATTAAAATAATATCAGAAGAAACGCCTTCATCATCCAATGCTTTCCAAATATCATTACGAACATCGCCAACGGCCACTCTCCTATGTATCCAAACACCAATTTTATTTAACTCCTGGGCTATCCATGCGCTATTGGTATCAATTACCTGGCCTATTAAAAGTTCATCGCCAATTGTTATTATTGAAGCTTTAATAGTTTGCATTGCAAAAGATTATTTTCTTTGTTATATGAACAAAAAGTTTCTGTGTTTATTTATCGTTTCACTTTTTGCGCTGCAAATGTATGCTCAATCAGTTGCTGAAAAATTAAAAGCCGCAACTGCATCTTTTTTGAAAGATAATCAGCTAAAACATGCCATTGTAAGTTTTTATGTAACAGATACTAATGGTAACAAGATTTATGCTTTGAATGAGCAATATGGTTTGGCGCCTGCAAGCACTCAAAAGATTTTCACATCAATTGCTGCATTAAGTTTACTAGGCAAAGATTTCAGCTATAAAACCGAAATTGGCTATACAGGAAATGTTGCCGATGGCTCTTTAAATGGTGATTTAATTATTAAAGGATATGGCGACCCAACATTTGGAAGCTGGCGCTATCAACAAACAAAACCGGATTCAATTTTAAATTTTATCGTTGCTGCTATAAATAATGCAGGCATAAAACAAATAACCGGTAATATTATTTTGAATGATAACGCTTTTGAGTACAACGCAACTCCCGGCGGTTACATGTGGGAAGATATGGGGAATTATTATGGTAGTGGAAGCTGGGGAATTAACTGGAGAGAAAATCAATACGATATGCTTTTGAAGCCCGGAAAAAATATTGGCGATACCACTACTTTAATTAAGACCGAACCGCCGCTTTTTATAAACAACTATTACAATTTTATTACAACTGCAGAAGCAAACAGCGGCGATAACACAATTTTATATTTGCCACCTTATGGAACATCAGCATTTGCTGAAGGAACTATTCCAAAAGGTATTGATGAATTTAAAGTTTCAGGTGCTGTTGCTTATGCCGCAGATCAGTTTAAACACGAACTTGATTCATCGCTAAAAAAAAACAATATCACTGTAAAAAATATAATAACCGGTAATTATTATCAAACTAAACATTTACCGGTTCCTTCAATACAACAAAATATTGTTACGTATAATTCTCCAACACTCGATAGTATTGTTTATTGGTTTTTACAGAAGAGCATTAATTTATATGGAGAATGTTTGCTTAAAACGATTGCTTATAAGCAGGAGAATGTTGGCGCAACAACGTTGGGCATCTATGATCTGAAAAAAATCTGGCAACAAAATGGAATAGATTCTTCTGCTATAAATATTTTTGATGGCAGCGGGCTTTCTCCGCAAAATCGTGTTACAACTTTTGCAATGGTAAATGCTTTGTTGTATGCGCAAAAACAAAGCTGGTTTCAAAGCTTTTATAATGCTTTGCCAGTTGCCAACAACATGAAATTGAAAAGCGGGGCTATCAACAGTGTAAGAAGTTTTGCAGGTTATTATACTGCAACAAACGGCAAAAAATATGTGCTCGCAATAATCGTAAATAATTATGATGACAGCAAAGGAAGTGTGGTACCAAAGATGTTTAAAGTGCTTGATGCATTGAAATAATCAGAAATATTTTGCCAGCGCATCGTGTAAATCCTGCGGAATATTTGTGCGCTTCCAGGTATCTTTTTTCAGAAAATATAGTACGACTCTTCCTGCTGCAAGAATTTTATTTTCTTCATTAAACACGTCCTGGAAAAATTCGATGTGATAAGAAGCTGGCAAAGAACGCACCTGTGTTTTTATGGTAAGTAAATCGTCATACGTTGCTGGCCGCAGAAAACGCGTATGCAATTCAACAACAGGCATAATTACACCTTCATCTTCCATGCGCTTGTATGTAAAGCCTAAACCTCGCATGCTTTCTACACGGCCAATTTCAAAGTATTGTGCATAGTTGCCATAATACACAACATTCATTTGATCTGTTTCTGCATATCGAACTCTTGTTTGTGTATTTGACTGATACATGAGCTATGATTTTTGTTGAATAGAATTAATGTAGTACAAGTGAGTGACACAACTGTGATGCCACAAGGCTTAACAGCGGGTAAACAAAAAATTATTTATTAATCGTACCGTCAATACTAAATTTTCCAGGACCGCAAAACAATATAGTAACAAAAGCAGTTAAATATAAAATAGCTACTTCAGAATCAACAAGTGGCTTGCCTGCATTAAAACCGAAAATGGCAATAAGCATAGTTATAATTAATGGAATGGCAGCAAGCCTTGTAAATAAACCAAGCACAATAAAAAAAGCACATAAAACTTCTGCAAAAATTGCAAGTATTAAAGAGAACTGTGAACCCAACCCCAAAAAATTATAAAATTGTGTGTGTAAAGTTGGAAATTCTATGACTTTATCATAACCATGTTTTATTAATATTAGTAAACCAAAAACAACGCGCAACATCAACATTGAAAAATTAAATGCGCCTGCACTGTATCGTATAGAAAGTATTTTTTTCATGCGTTCTTATTATTGTTTGTAATACCACAAAAAATTATGTGGCTTTATCAGCGTTATTTCAGCAAAAATAAAATTCTAAATTTGTTTATCCACAATTAAAACACAATTCGTTTAAAGACTTTTTTCATCACGCTACCTTTAAGCACTTTTAGTTTTTATTTAAGAAAGCATTTAAAATATTTGCGAATACCCATCGTTCACTCAATTTATGAAGCACAAAAAGTTAACAACGTTAATTTATCTTCTGTTACTATGTTATTTTTCCAATGCCCAATCAACAAAAATTTATAATGATCCGGATGCGGATTTTAAGCAGGCAAAAGAATTATACCAACAGCAGAAGTTTAGTTTAGCTTATCCTTTATTTGAAAAATTATACCTGGATAATGCAAGGCAAAGCAACATCCCGATAAGCGTACAAACTGAAGCGAAATATTATTCTATTGTTTGTCGCCTGCAATTGAATGATCAGCCTGCTGTGAATGAAGCTATTGATTTTATAAATCTTGAACATAATGCACCGCGCATTGAAATGATGTGCTACCAGCTTGGTGAATATTATTACAAGCACCAGGATTTTGATGAGGCAATTTCTTATTATGAAAAAGCGAATATTGCCAACCTAAGCAATGATGAAATTGCAATGGTGAAATTTCATGAAGCATATGGATATTTCACGATGCAAAAATTTGATGATGCAAAACCTTTGTTTGAAGCCATCGCGCAAATTCCATCTAACCTAAATTATTACGATGCCAATTATTATTATGGCTACATCGCATTTTCAAATAAAAATTATGCGCAGGCGTTAACCTCGTTTAAAATAATTGAAAAACGGCCAGCGTATCAGCCAATCATACCATATTATATTGCTGAGATTTATTATTACCGCGGCGAAAAAGATGAAGCGCTGGCTTATGCGGAAAGTGTTTTGCAAAGCAATAATCAATATTATGATTTACAAATTCGTGAACTGGTTGGACATATTTATTTTGAAAAAGGCAATTATAAAAAAGCATTGCCTTATTTGGAAAAATATGTGAGCAGCACAGAAAAAGTTAGTCGTGAAGATTTGTATGAACTATCTTATTGTTATTATGATGCAGAACAATATAAAAAGGCAACAGACGGGTTTAAAGAATTAGGTGGCAAACAAGATACAATTGCGCAAAACAGTATGTATTTATTAGGTGATGCTTATTTAAAACTTAACAATAAAGCTGGTGCAAGAAATGCCTTTTTATTTTGTTCACTAAACAGTTCAGATAAACAACAAAAAGAAGTTTCGAAATTTAATTATGCAAAACTTTCCGTTGAGTTAGGTTATACAGACGTTGCCTTAACTGAATTAAAAAATTTCATAAACGCATATCCAAATTCTGAATACGGCAACGAAGCAAAAGAATTATTGGTGAATGTTTTATCAAACACTAATAATTATGAAGATGCTTTAAATCTTATTCAAACATTGCAATCGCAAAGCGAGATTGTAAAAAAAGCATATCCAAAAATTTTATATGGACGAGCAGTTGAATTAATTAATGATCAGCAAATTTCGCAGGCTGATGATTTGTTGGATAAACTTTTTACAGTTGATTATAATGAATCATACATAACCTACGCCAACTTCTGGAAAGGAGAAATTGCTTACAGGAATAATGCTTACGATTCAACCGTTTATTACTTATTAATATATCTTAAAAATGCTTCAACGTATGGAGAAGCAAATGCAATGCACGCACATTATACTTTGGGATATGCATACTTACGTCAGCAGGATTATGATGATGCGTTGAAAAATTTTGAACAGGTTACAACTTCAGTTACAAACAATTCTCAATCGTTACAGGTTGATGCTTTTTTACGTGAAGCAGATTGTTATTTCATGAAGAAACAATTAAGCAAAGCATTGCAGATGTATGAAACTGTTATTAACAATCAACTGCCTTCATCAGATTATGCTCTATATCAAAAAGCAGTTATTGCAGGAGCAAACGGAGAATATGCACAAAAAATTTCCCTGCTTCAATCTATACAAAGTCGCTATCCTTCTTCAACTTTAGTTGCAGATGTAAATATGGAAGTTGCAAATACTTATTTGGCAAGCGAACAATATGATGCTGCCATAAAACCATTAAATATAATTCTTGCAAGCAAAAATTCTGATGCATTTAAACCGCAGGCGTATTTAAAATTAGGCGTGAGCTTTTATAATTTAAAAGATAATCAGAATGCATTAAATAATTTTCAGAAACTGATCTCAACATATCCAAATGCACCTGAAAGTGATGAAGCCGTTGAATATGTTCGTGACATTTTTATTGATATGCAAAAACCAGATGATTTTGTTTCGTTCATGCAAAAAAGCGGCAAACCTGTAAGTTTTTCAGAACAAGATTCAATTACATTTATAACAGCGCAATCAGCATATAACAATCATTCTTATGATAATGCTTTGCAGGCTTTTAATAATTATCTGACAAAATTTCCAAATGGAAAATATTTTGTAGAAGCAAATTATATGACGGCTGATATTTATGATTCAAGAAAAGATTTTGCACATGCTATCACATACTATAATGCTGTTGCGCAAAACGCACCAAACAGTTATGCAGAACAAAGCGTTTTAGAAGCTGCACGTATTTCATATTTTGAATTGAAAGATTATAACCAGGCAGAAAAGTTTTTTGAACAACTGAAATCTATCGCATCAAATCCTCAAAATAAACTGGAAAGTGAACGTGGATTATTGCGTTGTCAATATAAATTAAACCAGTTTGACAGTGCGTTGGCAAATGCGCACGATCTGTTGCAACAAAAAGGAATTGCATCTGATGATAAAGCAATGGCGAATCTTATCATCGCAAAAAATTATCAGAACAATAATCAACTTAATGAAGCCACCGATGCTTATAAAGCAGTTGTTAGCACAGGTAAAAGCGAATATGCAGCGGAAGCGCGTTATCGGCTTGCTGAAATTTTATATCTGCAAAAAAGTTTTAAGGATGCTGAAAAAGCAGGCTTTGATGTGATAAATAAAGCGGGCAGTTACGATTACTGGATAACAAAAGCATACATTCTTTTAGGCGATGTGTATTTAAAAGAGTTGGATTATTTTAATGCGGAAGCAACGCTTAGAAGTGTTGTTCAGAATGCATCTGATGCAACCTTGAAACAGGAAGCGCAGCAAAAATTAGACGCAGTGCTTGCAGAAAAAGATAAGAACAGCAAAGTAGTTCAACAGTAATCAAAATCAAAACAGAATTATCAAGATGAAATATATAATAGCATTGATTATTTTAATTTCTCTAACGCAGGTTTCTTTTGCGCAGAGAAAAAATAAAAAGCAAAAACAAACAACACAAAAACAGGAAACAACATCGTCCTCATCTGATACAACATTGCCGCCGAGAACCGTTGTTGTTACGTCTGAATTTGCACCAACATTAAAACAAACTTCCAAAATAAATTTCAGCGCCGCAACACCTTTGCCTGATTCTGTAAGGCCAAGTTTGCGGTATAATATTCCGGTGCAAAATCTTTCTTTCAGTTATCAATCGCCGGAGTTAAAAGCGGTGGCTGAGAATATAGATTCAAGCGTACATTGGAACAATACAAGTTTTTTAAAAGTGGGTTATGGCAATTATTCCACGCCTTATTTGCAGGCAGGTTTATCTTTTGGAGACGGTGTTAATTCGGTTATAAATGTGAACGGAAAATATACTTCTTCCAATGGTTCGTTGCCTTTTCAGAATTACAACAAAACACATTTGGAAGGCATTGGAATTTTCAGTTCAGCTAATAACAAAAATGAGTGGAACGCAAATGTTTTCTTTGATAACAACACGCAATTTTTATACGGCTATAAACCTGATAGTTTAAAGTTTACGAAATCAGATCTGAAGCAAAGTTTTACAACATTCGGCGGCAAAATTGGTTTGCGAAACAAAACAGATAATGTGTATGGCATCAATTATAATCCATCTGCTGAAATAGATATTTTTGCTGATAACCGCAGCGGAAAAGAAAACAGTTTTATGTTTGATCTGCCGGTTACAAAATCCATTACAAGAATTCTTGATTTTAATGTTGGATTAAGTGGAAGTATAAGCAGCTATAGAACTGATACGGTAAGTATTGATAACACAATTTACTCTGTTGATCCTTCGCTTACATTTAAAACGCCAAACATAAAAATTGTTGCAGGTTTTACACCGTCGTGGGATAAAAGCAATTTTCATTTGTTGCCAAATTTTACAGCTGATGCCAAAATAAATGAAGAGAAATTTATTTTACAGGCAGGATGGATTGGTTATTATAATAAAACAACTTATCAATCGCTGGCTAATTTCAATCCATATATTCAGCAACCAACTGTTTTAAATAATGCATTGGTGAAAGAACAATATGCAGGTTTTAAAGGCAGCGCAGGTGATCATGTTACGTATAATGCAAGAGTATCATTTTTAAAAATCAATGATCAGCCATTATTTGTAAACGATACAATCACTGGCAGAACTTTTAATGTTGTATATGAACCTTCATTAAATGACATTCGTATTCATGGTGAAATTGGTTACACGGCCGGCGAACAATTCTCTTTATTAGCTGGCGCAACTTTTAATCAATACAGTAATTTAAAAGTGAATGAAAAAGCTTATGGCTTGCTGCCGATAGAAATTAATGGCGCCGTTCGTTATCAAGCTTTAAAAGATTTGTTGTTAAAAGCTGATGTGTTTTTTTGGGATGGAACACGCTATCGCTCAAAAGATGTTCCTGATGGAAAACTTGCTCCCGCTTTTGATTTGAATGCAGGCGCTGAATTCGCTTTTATGCCACAATGGAAAGCATTTCTTCAATTCAATAATGTGTTTAATAATAAATATGAAAGATGGAATCAATATCCTGTACTTGGTTTTAATATGCTGATTGGAGTTGTATATTCGTTCGGCGAATTAAAAACAAAGTAATGTATAATGTTATAAGAAAATTTCTTGCTTTATATCATCATCTTTCCCTGCCCGGCATTGGTAATTTTAATGTTGAATTACAGCCTGCACAAATTGATTTTGCAGATCACCGGATATTACCTTCAAAAAATAAAATTATATTCAGCAACAACACACTTCCTGCAGAAAAAAAGTTTTATGAATTTGTTTCACGCGAATTAAATATTGATGAAGTACATGCCGTTCGCAACTTCACTAATTTTACCGCACGCCTGCAGGATGATTTAAATGAAAAGCATAATCTTTATTTTAAAGGCATCGGTAAATTAACTAAACAATCTGCAAACGTGATTGCTTTCGAACCCGACGAATTGCCTTCATATTTTTCCGGGTTTACTGCAGAAAGAGTTATCAGGAAAAACGAAACGCACACAGTAAAAGTTGGTGAAGACGAAAGAACTTCTGAAGAAATGTATGCTGCATTACACGAACCGCAGGAAATACGAAAAGAGAAATGGTGGATCGCTGCAAGCATACTTGCAATAATAGGAATAGCAGCCATTGTTTTTTACTACACTACGCATAGGTAATTTCTTTTTTAAAAATTGATCAGTTATCAAAAACAATAGATTAATGATTGAAAAAATATCAGGAATATTTCGCGATAAGTTTAAACAGGATGCATTAATTGTTCGCTCGCCTGGCCGTGTAAATATTATTGGTGAACATACGGATTATAATGATGGTTTTGTTTTGCCGGCAGCAATTGATAAAGCAATTTATATTGCTATTGCACCACGCGATGATGATAAAATAAATTTATATGCTGTTGACTTTAATGAAGATTTTAACTGTACGCTTTCAACAGTTGCTCCTTCAAAACAACATTGGCCGAATTATGTTTTGGGTATTGTGGATCAATTACAAAAGAAAGGTTTTGAACTCAAAGGTTTTAATGCTGTGATTGATGGAGATGTTCCGGTTGGTGCAGGTTTATCATCTTCCGCAGCTATGGAATGTGCTACTGCTTTTGCTATGAATGAAATGTTTGGTTTAAAATTATCCAAACTTGAAATGGTGCAAATGGCACAAATGGCAGAACATCTTTTTGCCGGTGTAAAAGTAGGCATTATGGATATGTTTGCCAGCATGTTTGGCAAAGCAGAACATGCTATAAAACTTGATTGCAGAAGTTTGGAATATGAATACATCCCGCTTCATCTTGATAAAATAAAAATTGTTTTATTCAACACCAATGTAAAACATTCGCTTGCATCTTCTGAATACAATGTAAGAAGGCAACAATGCGAACAAGGTGTTGCATGGATAAAAAAACATGAGCCGCAGGTAAACAGTTTAAGAGATGCAACTATTGAAATGCTTGATGAATATGTTTTGCCAAAAGATGCTTTAATTTATAAACGCTGCAAATTTATTGTTGAAGAAATACAGCGCTTATTAAAAGCTTGCGAAGATTTAAAACAAAATGACATTCAATCATTGGGTGAAAAAATGTTTCGCACACATGAAGGCTTAAGTAAAGAATATGAAGTGAGTTGTAAAGAACTTGATTTTCTTGTTGATGCTGTAAAGAATAATTCATCAGTTTTAGGTGCAAGAATGATGGGCGGCGGTTTTGGTGGTTGCACAATTAATTTTGTAAAAGAAGATGCAATTGATAAGTTGGTTGAAGAAATAACTGAATTATATCAACGCGAAATGAAGTTGCCTTTAACCACTTATATAGCACAGATTGAAAACGGAACAGACATCATTTACCGATAATTATCTTAATAAAACCGTAGTTCCTTTTAAAGAAATTTTTTGTTGCTTTCGTCTGTACCACGTTCCAAACTTTGCAATGGCCACAGCTTTTGAGGTTAAATAATACACACAAACTATCCTGCAAAATATTCCTTTATTTATAAAGTACGAATGTCTGCAATTCAATAACACATTTTCGTACGTTTGTCGCTCTTAAAAAGTTATATGAAGAAAATTAACTGGAGTAAGATTACGCCGCATCTTATTGCCATCGGTATTTTTTTAATTGTTGCCGTTATTTATTGCAAACCTGCATTGCAAGGAAAAGTATTGCAGCAAGGTGACATAATACATTGGAAAGGCATGGCGCAAAATTCTTTTAAGTATAAAGAAACGCATGGCCATTTTCCATTGTGGACGAATGGAATGTTTAGTGGAATGCCAGCTTACCAGATTGCAATGGATCCACAAAATCCTTTTAATTTAATTTATATACATAAAGTTTTTTCGCTGTTTCTCGGCAAACCTTTTCAATTCTTTTTTCTTTTATGTCTTGGATTTTATTTTTTAAGCCAGGTTTATAAAGTTGATTATCGCATTGGTATTTTAGGTGCACTGGCTTATGCATACGGATCATTTTGTTCAATATTGGTTATTGCAGGGCATGAAACACAAGTATTGGCTATGGCATACATGCCAGCATTGCTTGCATCAATTTTATTGGTTTATAAAAAACGATATTGGCTTGGTGCTGCAGCAACAGCATTATTTACGGGTTTATTTGTGGCGATGAATCACTTGCAGGTAACTTATTATTTTTTAATAGTTGCTGCATTCATGACTATATTTTATGTAATTGAATGGATTCGCGAAAAAGATTACAAACATATTTTTAAAGCATTAGCAATCGTTGCAGTAACAGGTATTATTGGCGTCGCATCAAACCTTGTAATATTGGCTACTACGTACGATTATTCAAAAGCTACCATGCGTAATGGCGTGCTTAATTTAGATTCAACCAAAACAAATAGCGGCAGCACAACTGGTTTACCAATTAGTTATGCATTTGACTGGAGCTTTCAAAAATCTGAAGTGTTTTCTATATTAGTTCCGAATATTTACGGTGGTATTTCACCGGGTGCCGATAATGGTTTAGATAAAGATTCTCATTTTGCTAAACTCGCTGTTCAAAATGGAATTCCTGATGATCAGGCTGCGCAATTTGCAGGAAGTATGCCGGCATATTGGGGAGAACAGCCATTTACTTCCGGTCCCGTTTATTTTGGTGCGATCACCTGCTTTTTATTTTTATTTGGAATGATCTACTTAAAACGAAAAGATAAATGGTGGATATTAGCTGTAAGTATTTTAGCTATTGTGATGAGTTGGGGAAGATTCTTTCCGGAGTTTAACGATTTCCTTTTTAATCATCTTCCTTTATATAACAAGTTTCGCGTTCCTACTTACACACTTATAATTCCGGAATTATTATTTCCGTTGATAGCTATATTATCATTGCAGCAAGTATTTTTTGTTGAAACAAATAAAGAATATCTATGGAAAAAATTAAAGGTTTCAGGTATTGCAATTGCAGGTATTTTTTTAATCGTGTTCATGTTGTACTCGAGCTTTACCTATCAGTCATCACAAGACGACCAGGTTGTAAATAGTTTAACACAAATGACCGGTGGAAATAAAGATGCAGCTAATAATTTTTATAATGCTTTAAAACAAGACAGACAATCTTTATTTGGCAGTGATATTTTGCGCTCATTAATTTTTATTGCACTTGCATTTGCTTGTATCTGGTTGTACATAAAAAATAAATTAAAAACATCTTATGCAATAATTGCTTTACTGCTTTTAAGTTCAATAGATGTTTTAGCTGAAGGCAGAAGATATTTGAATGATAACGCATTTCAAACACAGGATGACCAGGATTCGCAGAATTTTGCTCCTTCCTCTACTGATCAGCAAATATTACAAGACACAAGTTATTATCGTGTACTTAATTTAGCTGCTAATACTTTTAATGATGCGATGACCTCATATTTTCATAATTCAGTTGGTGGATATAACCCAGCTAAGCTTGCTATTTATCAAGACCTCATTACATACCAGTTAAGCAATAAATTAAATATTAATGTGCTTAACATGCTCAATACAAAATATGTTATTACAAAAAATCAACAAGGTCAGCCCGAAGTGCAACAAAACCCTGGCTCATTAGGTGCTTGTTGGTTTGTGAAACAAGTTGCATTTGTAAAAGATGATGCTTCCGCAATGCGTGCGTTGGATAATAATAATCCTGCCGATACAGCTATCGTTGAACATAATGATGAAGCCAAAATTCAACAACCGGTTTTGGATAGCAATGCAAAAATTCAATTAATAAAAAATGATAACGATGTTATAGATTATTCAAGTAAAAGTAACACCAACCAGTTCGCTGTATTTAGTGAAATTTATTACGATCGCGGCTGGAAAGCTTTTATTGATAATAAAGAAGTGCCGATTATAAGAACAAATTATGTATTGCGTGGACTTGATGTTCCTGCAGGCAATCATTCAATAAGATTTGAATTTAAACCTGCATCATTTTATGATAGTGAAACTATTGAAATAATTGCTTCTGCGATTGTTTGGTTGCTGCTTGTTTTTGCAGGGTTTCTTATCATAAAAAGGCAATCGAAACAAAGCATATAAAATAAAAAGTCCCGGAGTTCCGGGACTTTAATTCTATTTCAAAAAAATAAAACTGCTTATTTTTTCTTTGCAGCTTTCTTTGCAGCCTTTTTAGGAGCCGCTTTTTTTGCTACTGCTTTTTTAGGAGCCGCTTTTTTTGCTACTGCTTTTTTAGGAGCAGCTTTCTTTGCAGCTTTTTTTGCTGTTGCCATAATTTTGAAATTTTAATGGTTAGTAAAATAATTAGACTAAATTATAAATTTTATCACCATATGCCAAAAAAATTATCCATACTAAGTGGATAACCTCTTGATATCTCAAAAAAATAAAGTAAAAAAATAAAGTAAAAATTATGCTTCTGCAGGTACAACAGAAATAATAGTTTTGTCAAGTTTCGTTTTTCTAAATTCAACAATACCATCTTCAAGTGCAAACAAAGTAAAGTCTCTTCCTACTCCAACATTTTTTCCGGGATGATATGTTGTTCCTCTTTGACGAACAATTATGTTACCCGCAATTGCAGGTTGGCCACCATAAATTTTTACACCTAAACGTTTGCTTTGAGAATCGCGTCCGTTTTTTACGCTGCCTTCACCTTTTTTATGTGCCATGATATTTATTTTAAAACTTCAAATGCCAAGTTCCAATTTGAAATTTGTTTTTTGATTTTTGTGATTTAGTTACGCGATGCTTTCAATTTTAATTTGCGTGTACTGTGTTCTGTGACCGTGTTTTTTACGAAAGCCTTTTCTTCTTTTCATTTTAAAAGCAATTACTTTATTGCCTTTAATCAATTCATTTACTATTTCAGCTTTTACAACTGCTTTTGCATCTTTGCCAACAGAAAGTTTTCCATCACCATCTACAAATGAGAGTACGTCAGAAAACTCAATCTTGTCTCCACTTTTTCCGGAAATATGAGGAACAAACAAACTTTGCCCTTCCTGCACTTTGAATTGCTGACCTGCAATTTTTACAATAGCGAACATAAACTTTTAAAATTTGGACGGCAAAGGTAATATTTCATTGCTTATTAATGAAAAGAAATTTGTAAATATTGTTATAACTTATGTCTGTTAAGATTTTTAGAACTACATAACATTAAATTTGCCGCTTAGCGTTTGCGTATGTATTTAAAATCCCTGTTTGCGCGTCCATTTGCGAATTATATTAATAGTAAAACCAAAAAATGGATGGAAACCGCAGTTGAAGATCAGGAAAAACTGATGAAATTGCTGGTTAAAACTGCCAAACAAACCGAGTTTGGAAAAGATCATGATTTTGCTAAAATAGAATCTTATGAAGATTTTAAAAGCCATATTCCCGTTCGCGATTATGAGCAATTAAACCCTTATATAGAAAAAATTAAAGCTGGTAAAGAAAATATACTGTGGAAAGGCAAGCCCATCTATTTAGCAAAAACCAGCGGCACTACAAGTGGTGTAAAATATATTCCCATTACAAAAGATTCTATTCCTAATCATATTGAAACTGCAAGAAATGCTTTATTGTGTTATATGGCGCAAAGCGGTAACTCACTTTTTGCTAATGGTAAGATGATATTTTTAAGCGGTTCACCTGAACTTGAACGTATTGGAGGAATACCAACCGGAAGATTAAGTGGTATCGTTAATCATCACGTGCCCCGCTATTTAAGAAGTAATCAATTGCCTTCTTATGAAACAAATTGTATTGAGGATTGGGAAACAAAACTTGATGCGATTGTAAAAGAAACTATTGATCAGGATATGACTTTAATCAGTGGTATTCCGCCATGGATACAAATGTATTTTGACAGGCTAACAGAGACATCAGGAAAAAAGATAGATGAGCTTTTTAAGAATTTATCGGTGTTGGTTTACGGTGGCGTAAACTTTGAGCCTTATAAAAAACGCTTGTTTGAAAGTATCGGCAAAAAAATAGATTCTATTGAATTATTTCCTGCAAGCGAAGGGTTTTTTGCTTTCCAGGATAGCCAGGAAGCAGAAGGTTTATTATTAAATACAGATTCAGGAATCTTCTTTGAGTTTATACCAATAAATGAAATTCATAAACCAAACTTTGAACGCATTTCTTTAAAAGATGTAAAAGTAAATGAGAATTATGCGTTGGTTGTAAGCACCAATGCAGGTTTATGGGGTTATAATGTTGGTGACACTGTAAAATTTGTTAGTGTTAATCCTTACAGGTTAGTAGTTACAGGAAGAATAAAACATTTTATTTCTGCTTTTGGTGAGCATGTAATTGGTGAAGAAGTAGAACTCGCATTAACAAAAGCAGTAACGAAATTAGGTGTTCATGTTGTGGAGTTTACTGTTGCGCCAATGGTTGCGCAAACAGAGGGCAAAAGTTATCATGAGTGGTTTGTAGAATTTGAAAATGTTCCTGAGAATATAGATTACCTCGCAACAGAAATAGATAATAACCTTCGGCAAAAAAATATTTATTATGATGATTTGATCAGCGGCAATATTCTTGAATCTTTAAAAATAGTTCCGATACGCAAAAACGGGTTTATAGATTATATGAAATCCATCGGGAAATTAGGCGGCCAGAATAAACTGCCAAGATTAAGTAACGAGCGAACAATTGCTTCAGCTTTATATGAATACAAAGCATAACATTTCATCTTATTTATCTTCATTAAAATCTTAAATTAAATAACAAATGTGAAGTAATGTATTAAACAAATAGCGTTTGTTAATTCTGTTATCTTTACAAACTCAAGGCTCGTAGCTATGGTTAAACGCATCGCAATTTTTGGTTCAACAGGTTCAGTTGGTCGCCAAACTTTAGAAGTAATAGCAGCACATCCTGATAAATTTTCTGCAGATGTGCTTACCGCTTATACAAATGAGAAATTATTAATTGAACAGGCGCTTGCATTCAATCCTAATATTGTTGTAATTGTTGATAATAAAAAATATTTAGCTGTTAAAGAAGCATTATCAAACACACAAATAAAAGTTTTCGCAGGCGAGCAGGCATTGAATGAAGTTGCTTTAATGGATTGTTACGATTTAATGCTTGCATCAATTGTAGGTTATGCCGGTTTTAAACCTACACTTAACGCTATTGAAACAGGTAAAGTAGTTGCATTGGCAAATAAAGAAACATTAGTTGTTGCCGGTGATATTGTAATGCGGAAAGCTTATGAAAAAAAGGTGCCTGTAATTCCAGTTGATAGTGAGCATTCAGCGATATTTCAATGTCTTGTTGGTGAAGGAAGAAATAAGATTGAAAAAGTTGTGCTTACCGCAAGTGGCGGACCTTTTCTTGGTAAGAAACCTAATTTCCTGGTGAATGTAAAACGCGATCACGCTTTGCAACATCCCAACTGGAGCATGGGCGCAAAAATTACAATTGATTCTGCAACATTGATGAACAAAGGCCTTGAAATGATTGAAGCAAAATGGCTATTTAGTTTGCATCCAGACCAGATACAGGTAATGATTCATCCGCAAAGCATAATACATAGTATGGTGCAGTTTGAAGATGGAAGCATTAAAGCACAAATGGGTTTACCTGATATGAAA
The DNA here is from genome assembly GCA_040003735.1 of Parafilimonas sp. GTDB lineage: Bacteria > Bacteroidota > Bacteroidia > Chitinophagales > Chitinophagaceae > Parafilimonas. The sequence continues at coordinate 4,217 of JBDUBY010000009.1, read as the reverse complement.
TTGCCTATTCAATATGCATTGGCATTTCCACAAAGAATTCCCAGCAATTTTCCACGATATGATTTTAGAAAACCATCAACACTTACGTTTGAAGAACCCGATATGCGCACCTTTCGCAATTTAAGTTTAGCAATAGATGCATTATATAAAGGTGGAAATATGCCTTGTATTTTGAATGCCGCAAATGAAATTGCAGTGTTTGCCTTTTTACGTAACAGGATTGGATTTTTAGATATAACTGCGATGGTTGAAAAGACGATGGAAAAAATAACGTTTATTGAAAATCCCACACTTGATGAATATCTTGACAGCGATGCAGAAGCGCGAAATTTTGCCGCATCCTTAATACAACTATAAACCATTCACATCATATATTATTTTGATTAACAAATGAATTACTAACATTGCAAAATTTTTGTATTCAAACTTACATTATCAATCACTTTCAAAGTTCTCTTTAGCAATATAGAGCAAGATTTATAACATGACATTATTATCAATTGACTGGGCAGGCGTTGGAATAAAAACTGCACAATTTATTCTTGCAATAACGATATTGGTTGCACTGCACGAGTTAGGCCATTATGCAACTGCAAAATGGTTTAAATGCCGCGTTGAAAAATTCTATTTATTTTTTGATCCATGGTTTAGTATATGGAAAAAGAAAATTGGTGAAACCGTTTATGGAATTGGCTGGGTGCCTTTGGGCGGTTATGTGAAAATATCCGGAATGATTGATGAGAGCATGGACAAAGAGCAGATGAAACAGCCTCCAAAATCTTACGAATTTAGAGCTAAACCCGCATGGCAAAGATTGATAATAATGGTTTCAGGTGTTATAATGAATATCCTGCTTGCGCTGTTTCTTTTTATAATGATAACATATAAATGGGGTGATGATTATTTGCCGCCTAAAAGTTTAACGTACGGAATGTATGCTGATACACTGGCGAGAAAAATCGGATTGCAGAACGGCGATAATATTGTTGCAATAGATAATAAAGCTGTTGAAAGTTTTGAAAGAATTCCGGCAGATATAATTACTACAAACGCTAAAACGTTACAGGTTTTACGCAATGGTGAAAAGATAAATATTTCAATACCTGAAACTTTCTCAAACGATCTCAATCATTATAAGCTTGATAGTTTTGTTTATGTTCAGTTTCCAACAATTGTTGATTCTGTTGAAGAATCAATATTTAAACCTGTACAAGGATCTTTGCAAAAAGGTGATAGAATTATTGGCCTTAATAACAAACCTGTTTTATTTTATCAGCAGTTTGACAGTGCAAAGAAACTTAATTCAAACAAGGTAATAACCTTAACCGTTTTACGAAATAACGATACTGTTAATATACAAACTAAACTTTCAGATAAAGCAGAAGTTGGCTTTAAAGCAAAAGATCCTTTGCAATTATTTAGTACAATACATAAATCATATTCGTTGGCGCAATCAATTCCTGTTGGCATCCATAAATCATGGTCAACATTAGGAAAATATGTTGCGGGACTTCAACAAATTATTTCAGGTAAAGTAAAAGCCAGCGAATCTTTAGGAAGCGTTATTAGCATCGGCAATGCATTTTCTTCTGTTTGGGATTGGCAACATTTCTGGACGTTGACCGCAATATTTTCCATCATACTTGCCTTCATGAATATTCTTCCAATACCAGCATTAGATGGCGGCCATGCATTGTTTTGTATTTATGAAATCATTACCGGAAGAAAGCCAACAGACAAGTTTATGGAGTACGCGCAAATGGTTGGAATGATCTTGTTACTTGGCTTAATGGCTTACGCTTTAGGGCTTGATATTTTCAGGTTGTTTAAATAGCGAAGCAACCTCACCTAAGTCCTCTCCTTTGGAGAGGACTTTTACTCGTCAATTTATTAGCTGTGAATTATTTCTTGCCCTTCTCCTTTGGAGAAGGGTTGGGATGAGGTCTATATAACTCAAAACAATCTTACATTTCAATTCCTATTTGTTTCATCAGCACAGATGCATTCATAATTGTACAAATTCCTTGTTTAAGTTTATAATCGAAAAATAATTTTTCATTATTTACCTGCACATCAAAATGATAATTTTTAATTGATTCTGGAAAATCATTTTCAAGGCTTGATAATTCAATATCATGAGTTGCTATAACTGCAATTGCATTCTTTCGTATAAGTTGTTCTATCAAAGCTTTTGAACCTGTATGTCGATCAAGAGAATTTGTGCCGCGTAAAATCTCATCTAACAAAATAAAAATTTTTGTTTCTTTATTTACTTCATCAATTATTGATTTCAGTTTTTTTAATTCGGCATAAAATGTAGAAGTATTTTCAGCAAGATTATCTTCAATACGCATGCTGCTCATTAATTGCGCAACTGAAACTACAAAGCTTTTTGCACATACACAAGAACCAGCATAAGCAAGAATCATGTTAACACCAATGCTTCGTAAAAATGTGCTTTTGCCAGCCATGTTAGAGCCTGTAATTAAATCTATTCTTGCAGTTCCATTAAGGGAAAAATCATTCGTTACACTTTGCTTTTTTATAATCAAAGGATGACCGATTTCCTTTCCTGATAAAGTAAAATGTTCATCACTTATTTCAGCAAAACACCAATCATTATTATTAAAACTTAATGTTGCGAAACTACCTGCAACTTCAAGCTGAGAAATAGCATTAAACCAGTTTGGTACTGAAAATTTATTTGCTTTTTTCCAATCATTCAATGCAATAATCTGCCATAAATCCCAGAGACAAAATGTATTCAAAATAAAAAATGCAAACAGGTTTAGTCTCACATCGAACCGACTTAATATTTGCTGTAATTTCTTTATAGATGATGAAGCAGAGTTGTCTGAATTTTTTCCTAAAGATTTTTTTAAGTCTGATAAACTGCTATCAAAATTCTGCTTTTCAAAATGATTAAGTTGTTTATATAATGTAGAAACAACAGGTTCAAGTTTTGATAATAATATATATGTCTGTTGAATTTTATTGCTGATCGCTAACCCGGTTAAAAAAAATATTAATACAGCTAAAGAAAAAAGCGGCGCAGGCAAAATGTCATCTAAAAAAAGATAAACACAACTTAACGTTACAACAGGATAAATATATAAAAGCCATTTCCAATTTTTGCTTGTAAAATTTTGTTCGTCTTGTGCAAGCCACTCGCCTATTCTTTTTTCTGCATTATTGGTAATTTTTTCATTTATGCCAAATGCCTGGAACTGTTGCCACCAATCTATTTTTGATCGGATTTCTTTTATTGCACTTTGCTGTTGAATAATTTTTTCTTTACCAAGCGGCTTTAACAATCGTTCAGCAAATAATTTAATTGCCTGCTCAGCATTGCAACGGTTTATATATTGAAACAAAGATGATTGCCCGAAAACATCCAGGTCATTTGCATAAGAATGATGTGAAGGCTCAATATCTTTTCCATCATATTTATCGCTGTAGTTTTGATGCAGAAAATTTATTTCATCTTTGTTTATGTTTAAAATTGTTTCAAGATTTTTTATAGAATTTTTATTATCAGAATCTCTTGAAACAATAAATAAAAACAAAACAATTCCGCAAACTATAGAAATTGTTATCGGCAAAAAACCATCGCTCCACAAAAAATAAACTGCAAAACAAATAGCTATAAAAATCGAAAACCGCAACCATGCAATAGCGCTTCGCTTATTATATAAAACTTGCAGCTTTTGTTTAAGCCCATCAACTTTTTGTTCATAAAAATGTAACGGCAATAATTCATCTTTCATAAAAATAAAGCTATGCGAAAAATGAGTTTTAAATATTTATTGAAGAATTCATTTGTAAATTTGCTGTTCGCTCTTTGAAAAAAAACATCATAGATCGCAAAAAATTTTGGGGCTGTATTGGTTTTGACAGCATCCGTTGCGGTAGGTGTAAGCATGCCGTGCGTTGTACTATTAGCACGATAATCTGAAAGTTCAAAACACAAACGGCGAATCTAACTTCGCTATGGCTGCCTAATCAGTGATTAGTTAGTCATTAGGGCCGCGTTGAGCAGGTTGTTCTGTTACCAAGCTCCGCCGCCGACTCAAAACAAAAACAGAATGCTGCAGCAGAAGGCTGTGACTGTTGCAAAAGACTATGCAGCTAAGCGGATAATTGGTTGGTTTGTTTCCTGTTATTTGCCGACAATTAATAATAAACTAAGCATGTAGAAAGCTTATGGCAAAGATGTT
>JBDUBY010000279.1:0-2045 GCA_040003735.1 Parafilimonas sp. | reverse complement strand
CAGCTTTCAACCGTAAAGCTTAACCAAATGGTTAAAGTATTTATTGATAGCGGCGCAAGCAATTATCGTCAATATACAGGACCAATTATTTGGATTTCAGATAAGGCAGAATTTACACCGAAGACAATTCAGACAAAAGATGAAAGAGCAAATCTTGTTTATGCTATCAAAATAAAAGTGAAGAATGATGGCTATTTAAAAATTGGAATGTATGGGGAAGTTAAGTTGTAATGGACAATTGACAGTTGATAATTGACAATGAATGCAAGCAGTAACAGTAAATAATCTCTCGAAAAATTATGGCAAGAAAGGTGAAGTAAAAGCCGTGAAAGAAATTTCGTTTGAAGTTTCTAAAGGAGAATTATTTGGTGTTATTGGTCCTGATGGCGCGGGTAAAACTTCATTGTTTCGCATGCTTACAACTTTATTATTGCCAGATGGCGGGAACGCATCTGTTGATGGTTCAGATATCATAAAAGATTATAAAGCTATCCGCAATAAAGTCGGTTATATGCCTGGTCGGTTTTCATTGTACCAGGATTTAAGTGTGGAAGAAAACCTGGATTTTTTTGCAACCATTTTCAATACCACGGTTGAAAAAAACTATGACCTGATAAAAGATATTTATGCACAGATCGAACCATTCAAAAAACGTAAGGCAGGTAAACTATCGGGTGGCATGAAACAAAAACTGGCATTGAGTTGTGCGCTTATTCATCGTCCTGTTGTTTTGTTTTTGGATGAACCCACAACAGGTGTTGATGCTGTATCAAGAAAAGAATTTTGGGAAATGCTGAAGCGATTGAAAGAACAACATATTACCATACTTGTTTCTACGCCATATATGGATGAAGCGGGTTTGTGCGATAGAATTGCTTTGATGCAGCAAGGCAAACTGCTTTCTGTTGGAACGCCAAAAGAAATTACATCATCGTTCAAACAAACAATACTTGCTGTTAAAGCAGAAAATATGTATGCATTATTAAAGGATTTGAACGGATATGATGATGTGGAAGATGCTTATTCATTCGGCGAGTATCATCATGCAGTGATGAAGGAAAATTATGATAAGGAAACGCTGCAAAATTATCTTGAGCAAAAAAGCAATGAACATCTTGTTATAAAAAATACTGAGGCTTCCATTGAAGACAGTTTTATGCAACTAATGAAGAAATAATATGGCTAATGAAACCATCATATCCACAGAACAACTTACCAAACGCTTTGATGATTTTACAGCAGTTGATCATATTTCTTTTGATGTATTTAAAGGCGAAATATTTGGTTTTCTTGGTGCAAATGGCGCAGGCAAAACAACAGCTATGCGCATGTTATGCGGGCTAAGTTTACCTACATCAGGCAAAGCAATAATTGCAGGTTTTGATGTTTATAAGCAAACCGAACAGATAAAGAAAAACATTGGCTATATGAGCCAAAAATTTTCCTTGTATGAAGATTTAACCGTGAAAGAAAACATTCGTTTTTATGGTGGTATTTATGGCAAGAGTGATAAGTTTATAAAAGATAAAACAGAACGCTTATTACAACAATTGCATCTTGAAGATGAAGCAAATAAACTTGTTGGTTCGCTGCCGTTGGGATGGAAACAAAAGCTTGCATTTTCCGTTGCTGTTTTTCATGAGCCGCAGATTGTTTTTTTAGATGAACCAACCGGCGGCGTTGATCCTGTCACACGGCGTGAATTCTGGAATTTAATTTATGAAGCATCGGCAAGCGGCATTACGATTTTTGTTACAACACATTATATGGATGAAGCAGAATATTGTAATCGTGTTTCGATAATGGTTGACGGAAGAATTGATGCACTTGATAAACCTGTTGCATTAAAAGAAAAATATCATGTGGCTTCAATGGATGAAGTGTTTTTGCAATTGGCGAGGAAAGCAAGCCGTTCAAAATAATTAGCCACTAAGACACAAAGACACGAAGAAAAAAGTATCTAAAAATTTGTGCCTTTGTGCCTTTGTGGCAAGAAATAATTGTCAATTGTCCACTGTCAACTATCAATTGAAATGAACCAATTT
>JBDUBY010000312.1:0-6817 GCA_040003735.1 Parafilimonas sp. | reverse complement strand
GTTCGTTTAAAACATATTCCATCAGGAATAATTGTTGAATGCCAGCAAAGCAGAACACAGGGGGAGAACCGTGAACTTGCTTTAAAAATGTTGAAGAGCCGTTTGTATGAGGAAGAACTCCGTAAACGCGAAGAGGCTAAAAATGCAACCAATGCAGGCAAGAAAAAAATAGAGTGGGGGAGCCAGATAAGAAGCTATGTTTTTCATCCTTATAAAATGATTAAAGACCATCGAACAGATTATGAAGTTGGAAATGTTCAACCCGTAATGGATGGAGAATTAGATGGATTTATAAAAGCTTATTTAATGATGGAAAAAGAAGTTGAAGAATAAAAACTTCTTAATGTTTTAAACACTGCAGCGTTTCAATCTTATAATTAATAAATATCTTTTATTGGTCTATTATTATTCAATTAGCGTCATTATTTTCAAAAAAAAATTAACTGCATACGAACATTTATGGCATGATAATTTGAATATAATCATTGATTTTATAACTTTTAAATTTTATATTATGTCAGTTGATAACGACAACACAAACGGCTATTCTTCGAAAAATGCTGATGAAGAAAGAGATATGGGTGCAAAAGGCGGCCCAACAACAAGTTTAGGAAATGCTGATGACAAGCATGGCGTATCGGCTCCTTACGATTCTGATATACAAACTCAGCTTGCTGCAAAAAGCACAGCAAATAAAAAAGAAACAGATAAGTTAGATAATAATAATGAAAATAAATAACTGAAGCTTTTTTAGCATTCATAAATATCTCAGTAATGAGTCAAAATGTATGTTTATCTGGACCGGTTAGCTTAACAGCTAACCGGTTTTTTATATGTATAATATATACTGCTTAAAAAATATTTTTATGATTGATTGATTTAGAAAAGTTGCAAATTGAATGAACTGTACAAGTGTGCGACGCAAGGGACGATGCCATAAAATGCCGAAGCTGATAACATAAAATATATTTTGCGGCATTCATCGAAAAGATTGAAAAGACAGAATGAATGAGATAAAAACAAAGCTGGCAACCAAAAATATTTTTTGAATTAGTGCGTAATATGATACACCACATATTCTCCGGGTTGAAAACTAAAAGTTTCCGTTCTTTTTATTTCTTTAGGTTCTCCTGAAAACAGGTTATGGTATTTTCCCGGCAATGCCGGATGATTGATGTGAAATGTTGCAGCTTCTTTTCCAAGATTCATCAACACAAGAATTCTGTCATTTTGCCTTCTGCATAAATAAGCTAAAACATTTGGCGCATTCGTTTGCAACAACAAAACAGATGCACTTTCCTGCAATGCTTTATTTCTTTTGCGAATGGTTAAAAGTGTTTTATAAAAACCATGCAGTTCAACATCGCCGGTCCAATCAATAAAATCTTTTTCGAAAAATTCAAGCCTTTTATAGTTAGGTTTTTCTTGTCCTGAATATAAAAGCGGGATGCCCGGCCAGGTACATGAAAATACTGCAAGCGCTTTTGCACTGGAACCATATTTTTCATACTCTGTTCCATGATAAGTATTTTCATCATGATTGGAAGTAAACAATAATTTTCTTGAACCGATTGGATAATGGGAATAATTTATCAGCAGCGGTTTTATTTCATCAAACTGCAATTCATTTGTAAAATATTTATCAAAAGCACGCATTACTTCCCATCCGTAAGTAAGATCAAATGCTTCATGATAATTTAATATTTCGCATTCTGCCAGCCAGAACAAATATTTCACCGCATCACATTCGCCACGCGCTTCTATCCAAAAATCAACAGGCACTGTGCGTGCCATATCGCAACGGAAACCATCAATGTCATAATTAATTACCCAATGCTTCATTGCGTTTATCATGCCTTCGCGCAAAGCGGGAATTTCATAATTCAAATCAATTACATCAACCCAGCCATACAACTCGGTGAAGTTGCCATGCTCATCTTTCCTGTACCAGTCTGCATGTTCTTTTGTCCATTGATGATCGTAACCGGTATGATTCGCCACCCAGTCGATAATTACTTTCATTCCAAAAAAATGAGCTGTTTTTATCAGCTCTTTAAAATCATCTTCCGTTCCGTATGCAGGATCGATATTCGTATAAGAGCTTGCCGCGTAATAACTGCCGAATGTGCCCTGCCTTTTATCAACACTGATTGGTGTAACGGGCATCAGCCATAAAATATCAACACCCATATTGAGCAAGCGTGGAATATGTTCTATAAAAGCTTTAAAAGTTCCCTCATGTGTGTATTGCCGCACGTTAACCTCATAAATATTTGTACCATTTCCCCAATCAATAATCGGAAAAGCTATTGCCATTTCATTTTTATCAATTAAAAATCAAGTATTATACCAATGGCTAATATGAGCAGGGGAGTTAACAATTAGCTTTAGCCATTCTCTTTTATATTGTTAATAATAGACTTGAACTTTTGCACAAAAGCCTTAAGATTCTTTATTGATTTCTCACCTCTGCAAGTGAATAAAACAATCAAATTATTCCTTCACAAATTTCTTTGTAACTACCTCATCATTCATTTCAATCTTCAACAAATAATTACCTTGATTAAGTAAAGCGATATTTAAATTACAAGAAGAATTGCTGTTAGCTTTTATATATTTACTAATAGCTACATTGCCTGCAAATCAACAACGGGAATTTTTGTTTTTTGTGTTGATGATAACCCTTCTATATGTAAAACGTTTGTTGCGGGATTGGGTGAGATTTGTTTTTGTATTCATTGCACCGGGCGGCGTTTTTCATGCACTTGCGATGGATATTGAAGACACACCGATTGCAAAATTATTAACTAGAAAAGACATTACTATTTTTGTATTAAAATACAAGCTTGTACATGATGATTCTTCTCATCCTGAAAATGCATTAATGAATCTTATAGCGAACAACGATATTAATAAAATCGACCAAGTTTATTCGATAGTCATCCCAGCCTAACAAAGCCATTCAGCGTTTGTAAATCATTAAAAGCATCTCCCAATGTATTATTAAAATAACAGTAAACGCATTTTTCTTCATGTGCCCATTGCCTTATGCGTTGCGCATAGCCTGATAAAAACTCGGCGCTATAGCTGCCACGGTAACTTTTCTCAGTACCATGAAACCGTAAGTATATTACATTGGTTAGCGGTATCGTAAATGGCGTGAAGGAAGCAGGCAAATCATGCAGCACCAAACTGAAATTATATTGTTTCAGCAGCTCAAATGTTTGATCATTATACCAAACTTTATTTCTAAACTCTACTGCAATTTTCCATGCGCGGTGTGCATTTGCTGTATCAATAGTTTTGCAAAGCTTTTCCAGTTGTTTAATTGCCTGAGGCTTTAATGCAGGTGGTAGTTGTACCAATATGCATCCCTTTTTCTTATCAACATTTTCTATTGTTTGTATAAAAAGCGCAACCTCATCAGCATTAAAATAAAGCCCTTTTGAATGGCTTATAGTTTTTGATAATTTAAATGTAAACTGAAAATTTTCCGGTACCATTTCTCGCCATTTTATAATAGTGGATGCTTTAGGCAGTTTATAAAATGAGCTGTTGATTTCAATGCTGTTAAACAAAGAAGCATAATACGTTAACCGGCTTTTACCCATAAACGCATCCGGATATAATTCCTGCGAAACCGGAACTACAATACCGCTTGTGCCAGAATAAAAACTATTTTCAAAGCTATCAGGCATAACAAATGAATATCTAATCTTGTGCCTTTATTCGCATTATTTCAACTGGTAGGCCACTATACTTTTTCCAAAAAAAGTAGGCACATAAATAATTTTATTTTGTACATCGTAACCAATATCAGCAGAACTTATTTTTTGCGCTCTTGTATCAAACAATGTTTCTTTAATTCCGTTTTGTTTTACATAATAAACAATTCCATTCCAGCATGAAACAATAAAACCATCTTCAGTAACCTGCTCTACACCATCAGTACTTTCATCCATGCCATTGGTAATAATGTTCAGCTTTTTATTTGCATTCACTTTATATAAAGTTCCGCTTGCGAGCACATATAAATCATTGTTTACAGCCAGCAATCCATTCGGGTTTTTAAGATTTGAAAGATAATCAGTTGCAGTACCGTTTTCAATCCTGTGTACTTTTCCTGTTTTTGTGTCTGAAACAAATACAACACCTTTTGCATCAACCGTAATATCATTTAAAAATATTGCGCCTGGTACAGGAATTCTTTTTATCATTTTTGCTGATGGAATATCAATTACATCAACCTGGGTAAGATCGGCTGCATATAATGTATTGCCAAATTTGCCAAGTCCTTTTGGTGCATCCAAACCAGTAACCCAATTTGCATTTATAATTTTTCCATCAAGATCAACTGTTGCAATTTGCCCGTTTCCATCTGCAGAATCAGAGTTTCCATTGATGAGTGATGTATATAATAATTTGGCTTGCGCATCATACAAAACAGATTCAGGAACAGCTAATGTGGAATCGGTTGACCATATTTTTGTAACGCTGTGTTGTGCATATAAAGCGCCTGATGTTAAGCTGAGTAAGCATATCAGTAACTGAATAAATAAACTGTTTTTCATGCAAATTTTTTTATAGATAAATTCAAAAATTGAATATACAATTTTAAAGCGTGAGCAATTAAAACCCTTTCAAACTAAAAGGTTTTTAATTATACCTTCTCTCATCTACTTTTGAAAATAAACTTACCGTTGAAAGATAAAAATCAAACAAATAAAACAGTACTTGTATTAGGTGCTAATTCAGATGTTGCAAAACAGGCTATCATTCTATATATTAAAGCCGGGCACAAAGTAATAGCAGCTTCAAGAAGTACGAACGAGCTTAATATATTCCGTCAGCAACAAGGCTTTGAAAATGATAAATGCATCGTGCAATATTTTGATGCAACGGCGTTTGAAACACATCAGCAGTTTTATAATAACCTTCCTTTTAAACCTGCAATTGTATTATATGCTGCAGGTTTTTTGAAAGATAATGAAGCTGCCATGCTTGATTGGGAAAGCAGTTTTCAAATGATGAAGGTTCATTATTGCGGAGCGGTTTCAATTTTAAATATCATAGCAACAGACAACAGTAATACCGAACTTGAAAAGATCATCGGACTTTCGTCACTTTCTGGCCTACGCGGCAGGAAAAGTAATTTTATTTATGGCAGCACTAAATCGGCGTTTACACAATATCTCGCAGGGTTAAGACAATATCTTTTTCCAAGAAACATCAAGGTGCATGTTATTGTGGCTGGTTATATACGCAGTAAAATGACAGCGGGGCTGAACCTGCCCGAATCGCTAATGCTGGAGCCAGCCTTTATAGCAAAAACAGTGGTTGATACGCCAACGCGGTTTATGATTGTGCCTGGTTTTAAATGGAAAATGATTTATGCTATATTGAAGATGATGCCGGAACAATTGGTTGCGAGATTGCCTTAGCTGTACATATTATATTCGTTCTCAACTTTTGATTTTGTTTATTTTTTGGACAGCTTTGGCTTAACTCATTATTTCTAATAAATAAAAACTAAACATGAATAATCAGGCAATATCGATCCGGCCATTTATAGGAGCTAAAGACTTTAAATTGTCGAGAAGTTTTTACAGGGATTTAGGTTTCCAGGAGATTGTTTTATTTCCAAACATGTCTTTATTTAAAACAGATAAACTTGGATTTTATTTTCAAAATGCATACGTGAAAGACTGGATAGATAATTCAATGATCTTTTTAGAGGTTGATGATGTTGAGGTTTATTGGAAAGAACTTTTAGCTTTAGATCTTACGGCTAAATATCAGGCTGTAAAATTAGTTCCTATAAAAAAATATGATTGGGGCAGCGAATGTTTTATGCATGATCCTTCCGGAGTTCTATGGCATATTGGACAATTCAAAAAATAAAATTCTTTATCTTGAACCAGCAAATCAAAACAGCAATTTCATCATTTTAAATAAAAGAATATGCCTGAAGAAAACAAGCAAACATTCTTTGCGCCGCAACTGCTTATTAATAATGGTGTTAAAGACATTTCATTTTATGCAGAAGCATTTGGTGCAGTTGAGAATTTGTGTTTAAAAGATGATGATGACACTATTCATGTTGCAGAGCTTTCCATTAACGGCGCTATATTTCATTTGCATGAAGTAACAAAATCATATTTTTTTTCTCCTGAAAAACATAACGGAACAACTACCATTATTGGTTTGTTTGTTCCAGATGTACAAGCTGTAATGACCAATGCAATTAATGCTGGCGCGATTGAAATAATGCCGGCCACAGATTTTGAATACGGTTACCGGCAAGGCGAAATTGAAGATCCGTTTGGACACCATTGGTTAATTCAGAAAAAAATTTAATACGCATAAAAAAGCCCCGTTAAGTAGCGGGGCTTTTTTGTAAACAGGATTACTTTATTCCTTAACAAGTGTTGTAGTTGTTGTATTGTCTTTAATTTTTATCTGCACAAAATAAGTGCCTTTGCTCAAAGCTGAAATATTTATCGGCTGGCTTACGTTGTAATTCAAATACTGTTTTACCAAATGCCCTTTCGCATTGTAAATAGTTACGGCATCAGCAGTCGCATCATTTTTAATATTTAAATTAATAAAGTTTGTCGCTGGGTTTGGATATAAACTTGCCACATTCGCATTACCATGAACAACGGCCGTTGATGAATAAAAATCTTTTCCATCATTATCTGTTTCTTTTATGCGATAAAATACAGTTGGCGGCACACCTTGTTTTGCAAAATCATGGTCAACATAATTGTATTGCGAAATTGCAGAACTATTGCCTGTTGCTTTTAATTCAGCAACA
>JBDUBY010000224.1:0-2054 GCA_040003735.1 Parafilimonas sp. | reverse complement strand
CATTTTATCAATCAAAATATGAACCCTGGAGCGAATTTTTAACCGGCAAACAAGGCGTTGCGCCTTTACCTTTTTATGATCCGCTACAATTTATGATTGAAGAAACACATAAACGCGGCATGGAATTTCATGCATGGATAAATCCTTATCGTGCTGTGTTCAGCCCAACATCTTCGCTTGCTTCAAATCATATCACCAAACAACACCCGGAATGGTTTGTAAAGTATGGAGATAAAAAATATTTTAATCCCGGCCTGCCTGAAGTAATGCAGTATCTCACCAACATTATTATTGATATTATTAAACGATATGATGTTGATGCAATTCACATGGATGATTATTTTTATCCTTACCGCATTGCAGGCAAAGAATTTCCTGATTACCAGTCGTACATGCAATATGGAAAAGGGTTAAGCAAAGATGCATGGCGCCGCAGCAATTGCGATAGTGTTGTAAAAATGATTCATAATGCTATGCTTGATTATAAACCGCTGATAAAATTTGGTATTAGTCCGTTTGGTGTATGGCGCAATAGTTCTGTTGATGCAAGAGGCAGTGATACAAAAGCAGGACAAACATGTTATGATGATTTGTATGCAGATATTTTATTATGGCTAAAAGAGGGCTGGATAGATTACATAGCACCGCAATTATATTGGGAAATTGGTAACAGGCTTTGCGATTATACAACATTGCTTGATTGGTGGAGTAACAATAGTTATGGAAAACAATTATATATCGGGCATGGCATTTACCGCGCAGTTGAAAAGCCAACAGCCGCATGGAGAGATGCAAATGAAATTCCAAATGAAATAAAATTATTGCGTGCTGATGCAAATGTGCAGGGCAGTGTTTTTTACAGCAGTAAATATTTATTGTATAATCCTAATGGCTGGGCCGATAGTTTGCGTTTTGATTACTACAGGGCACCGGCATTAATTCCACCGATGAGTTGGATTGATACAATTGCGCCGCAACATCCGCATATAACAAAAGTGTTTGTTGATGAAAGTAACGGTGTTCAACAATTTACTGTTTCAGGAGATGGGATCAATAACACTGAAAAGGAAACTATAAAAAATTTCGTTGTGTATTTATCACAATCAATTATTGGTTTAACAGATCATCCAACCATCATTATACCTGCTGATGCTTCGCTTAAATTCCGTTTCCTGGTTCAATCAACATTAATTCAAAACGATTGGAAGAATTGTTATGTTGCTGTAACCAGTATTGACCGGGAGAATAATGAAAGCGAAGCATCCAATGTTTTTTTGCTTGAAAAAAGTAACGATGGATGGGAAGTGAAAAAATAATTTCTTTGCATAAAATGGTTTAAGTAAAACAGAACAAGCATATAACTTGATACGTCATGTCGAGGCACGAGACATCTCATAAATTTAAAACGTGTTGAATAAGCAGAGATTTCACCTATCGTCGAAATGACGTTTTAAAAATTTTAATAATTAAAAAAATATAAAACATGCAACTGCAAAACACTTTTATTCATCATGTATTTTTCTGGTTAAAAGAAAACAACGAAACTAATCGCGCAGCTTTAATTGATGGTTTGAAAAAATTATCATCTGTATCCACCATTAAACAATTTCATATCGGCGTGCCTGCAAATACCAACCGTGATGTAATTGAAAATACATACAGCGTTTCGTGGACACTTTTCTTTGCTAATGAAGACGACCAGGAAAGTTACCAGGTTGATCCTATCCACTTAAATTTTGTAAAAGAATGTTCGCACTTATGGAATAAAGTAACTGTGTTTGATACTGTAAATGCTTAAAAAAATTTATGAAAAAACTTGCCTTTATTTTATTTATTTCAATTATTGCCATGCAGCATTCAGATGCACAACAAACGATCAATTTGTATGATGGCGCGGTGCCCAATAGTAAACCTTATGCAACGCATGAAGAATGGCAGCCGGAAGATAACGGCGATACGATTGTTGCCTTTACATCGCAGCCAACACTAACATTGTTTTTGCCTGATAAAAAAATGGCAAATGGAACTGCCGTAGTTATTTGCCCGGGCGGCGG
>JBDUBY010000063.1:0-6821 GCA_040003735.1 Parafilimonas sp. | reverse complement strand
TTTTATCAATTGCCTTAAATGAATTACCTGCTCATCACTTATAACAGGCTGTACAAGATTCAACACATTATCTTCAGTAAATTGGTGAAAGCGTTGCAGGATATTTACTTCTTCTTCCTCATTTGGATAAGGCACAATTATCTTAAAAAGAAAGCGATCTAATTGCGCTTCAGGCAAACGATAAGTGCCTTCCTGCTCAATGGGATTTTGTGTGGCAATTACCATAAACGGGTTGTTCATTAAATGTGTAATGCCATCCATTGTTACCTGTTGCTCCTGCATTACTTCAAACAAGGCTGCCTGTGTTTTTGCAGGCGCACGGTTTATTTCATCAATCAAAATAATATTACTGAAAACAGGCCCGCGTTTAAATTCAAATGCGCCGGTGCCGGGATTAAAAATGCTTGTACCCAACACATCACTCGGCATAAGATCAGGTGTAAATTGAATGCGGCTGAAACCTGTTTTTAAACATTTGGAAACAAGCTTTGCCGTTAACGTTTTAGCAACACCGGGAACACCTTCAATTAAAACATGACCGTTTGCGAGAACGGCTACCATTATTAAACGCACCATATCATCCTGGCCAATAATTACTTTTTTTATTTCTGTTTGAAGATCGAGCATAGCTTTATTCAGCTCGTCTAAATTTATTCTTTGCTCAAAAATTTCTTCACTCATAATTATGTTGTTTTATAAAAATTTTCCAGTAACGTGTAATAATCCATTAATTGTTTTTGTGTTATGGTTTCGCTTAAATTAATAGCATGCATACTTTCAATTATTATATTTATTTCATTCAAATCTTTATTTGTTTTTGATGCAAGCCGCTGCACAAACGAATTATTTATTTCTGCCGTTGATATTTTAAAACGGTTGCGCACATAATCTAAAAAATATTGTGTTAGCTTTTCTGCGAGATTCTTATGATCAGCTTTTTCGTAATACAATTTGCCGATGGTTGTTACAAATTCCAGCGAATCATTTTTTGGTTTTTCATAAACAGGAATGATGCGCTGTTTGCGTTTTGCTTCAGTTAATATGTATAATGCTAATAACAATAAAGCAATCCAGAAACCCCATTTAAAATTATCGTACTTTAATATTACCGATAATAACCCTTGTTTCTGTTGATTTTTATTATCGTAATGATATAAATAATATTCATCCCAAACTACTTTTTTTGCATCGGCAGGTAATAAGCTTATTATCTTTTCAAAATACTGGCGGTTATCTTGATACAATAAAAAAAAGTTAGTAAAAGCAATTGGTGCAGTATGTATAAAAAACTTTCCCTGCATAGCATTTATTGCTATAAAATCTGGATTTGCCTTTGATGAATAACCTAAAGAAAAACTAAATGTGCTGTCTATTTTTGAAAGCGCATTTGTAAAATCTGCACCAGGATATTGATAAGCCAGCGGTGTTTTGAAACTGTTGGAATCAAGTTGTACAACAGTTGAATCGAAAGGATCAAAAGCATGATGAACGCCTAACTTCAAACCATAATAATTATAATGGTTTTGTGTGCTTATTTTAAAAAATTTTGATGCAACGCCTGTAACCTGCAATGCAGAAATAAAAACATAATTACCCTTTTGCACAAAACCGGTTAAATAGTTCAAGTCATCTTCAGTAGGATCAAAACTTTTGGTTACAATAAATAAAATTTGTTTGGTGGAATCGCTGCTGAGATCTTTCCAATCAGCAGGTGAATATTTATTGGTTTCAATTATCGCGTGCGGAAATTCTTTTCCTAATAATTTATACGCAGCATAAGTTCCATACGGAATTTTATCACGACTGTTTAAAGTTATCCTATCATCAAAGTGATGCAGTTTGCAGGCGCTTATGCTGCAGGTTATAGAAATAAATAGTATGTATGATAGTGCTTTGTTCATTGCTATAATGCGTTCATATTATTTTGTTCTGAAGCTTGAGGAAATCATTTTTTATAGTGTTGTAATTATCTGTTGATATATCAAATTTTCCATACCACACATATTCGTAGTTGTGCATTACTTTAAAAAACTCGTTATAATATTTTGTTTGACTAAGTTGTTGCAGGTAATGCAGGTTTGTATAATTTGGCTGGTAATGAATATTATTTGTTTCGCTTAATAATTTTATTATTTGCAGAAACATTAAACGTATAGCAATGCGATAATTTTTTTCTTTTTCTGCCTGGAGAATGAGTTTTGTGTAAGGCAAATGAAAGATGTCTCCATGTTCTTCATTTGTTTCATCTTCTGGTGAAGTGGATTCTCTTGAAAACAAACTGATTTTTTGCTGAGATAAAAAATAAATAATTGCGCCAACAAAAATTGTAATAATTATTATCCAGAGTAATGTATTAAACCAGGGTTGTTGCAAAAAACCAATATCGTTTTCATCATGCAGTTCGTGGTTACGCGCATTCATTAAACTGTCGCGGAATTTTGGATCATTCTTTAAACGTGTTTCAAGTTTTTCAGCAGCGGGAACATACCAGAAAGCATCTTCGCTTTTTAATTGTTTTGTATCATCATCAATTAAATGCCGCTGCGCAATTTTTTCTGTTGTATAAGGATCATTTATATTTTGTTTCCAGTTAAAAAAATATTGAGACGTATCGTAAATATGTTTAACCGTTGTATCATATTCTTCGTTGTCATCGTCATAAGTTTCGGAAGTTGATGTATCAACATTTGCCATGGTTATAGTATCAACATAATTTGTATCTGGTATTTGTGCATTTGTTTTTTGCGTAATAAAAAAAATGTTTAGAAAAATAAAGACATGTTTGAATGTGCAACGCTTAGGCTGCATGATGAATCTGCAGTACAAGGGAGTGGCACAACGGAAGCTTAATAGTATTACTGCAGCTGGTAATCTAAAAAATATTTTTAAAAATTTAAGCAGTTGCATTTAATAATATAGCAGCATTTAATTTTCGTTTAAGGCGAATTGGGTAAACAATAAAATAGCCGATTATTATGGTGAGCGAAAGCGCAATGATAAATAATTTTAACCACAAAGGCATATCTGAATGCCGTGTAATAAAGCCTTCGAAAAACGCAGCGATGAAAAGCATTGGTATGTTTGATAAAGCAATAATGAGCCCTTCTTTTGCGCCTTGTTTTAATGCATCAATTCTTTTAAATGTTCCGGGAAATATCCAGCTTTTTGCAAGCACAATTCCTGATGCTGCGGCAATTACGAATGTTGATAATTCTATTGTGCCGTGAATCATAATGGTGAGCAAACTATCTTTTAATAAACCGCTGTTGTAAAACATATATTCAAACGCGCCAACCATTACTGAATTGTACATTAAACCGGTGATGGTTGTATAGCCAAGCAAAATGCCGCCTCCAAATTCCATGAAGGCAACTCTTACATTATTAATGAAAATATAAACGAATGAAAGAAACTCGTTGCCGTAACCATACACACCAAACGGATGGCCGTCTTTAATATTTTGCAACGTCATATCAACATAACCATCACCTAAAATTTGCCGCACAAAATTTTCATCATTTTTTGCTGAGAAAAAACCAATAGCAACAAACAAAATAAATAACGAAAAACTTATTAACAATACGCGATGATGTTTTGCAATAACCAACGGCAATGTGTATTTGAAGAAGCTAATTATGCGGTTACTTTTTTCTTTTTTATTCTGATAGATGGCAAGATATTTTTGCGAAGCCGATGCATTTAAATATTGTGTTGTTTTACTAACAGGATAAAATGTTTTGCTGTAACCAAGATCTTCAACCAACTGGATAAATTCCTGCGCCATTTCATCTGGATGATTGCTTGGATTATCCTGGATTTGTTTCCAGCGCTGCCTGTTTCGTTTTATAAAAAAAGCTTCTCTCATGTTGCAAAAGTTCAAATAACAATAGCAAGATCAAATAAAAAAACTATTTCAAAATTTAATAAAGAAATTTTTTGGTGTGATTTAATAGTTCAGATTATTTGAATTTTGTTTTTGAAATTTGAAATTTACTTGTTTTATCTTTCCGCCAATTGTTTATGGAGAAAATAAAAATTTCAACCAGTTTTAATATTGAACTTGAATTTGAAACACCAGAATTTCATAAACGGCTTTTTGCATGGGCGATTGATCTTGCTATATTAGTTGCTTATTATATAATTTTCTCGTATGCTATAAACGCGTTTTCGTCAGGCCATAAACATGCTGCTAACAATGAACCTTTTTTGTACAATATGTCCGCCGTTGAATTGTTATTGTTCGTACCTATACTTACCTATCATCTTTTTTTTGAACTAATAATGAATGGGCAAAGCATCGGTAAAAAATTAATTGGCATAAAGGTGATTGGTGAAAGCGGCGGCAGACCGGCATTGCATCAATATTTAATAAGATGGCTTACGCGCCCTTTTGATTTTGTTTTTGTTGGATTGATTGGATTGCTTACTGTTGTGCTAAGCAAAAAAAATCAACGGCTGGGTGATATGGCTGCAGGAACATTAGTAATTAAAACAAAGATTGAAACTGATATAAACGACACTGTATTTTTTGAATTAGATAAAGAATATAAGCCACGTTATGCAGCAGTAATGCGCTTAAGCGACCGTGATATGAATACAATAAAAGGTGTATTGAATAATAACCGGCGCTATAAAAATTTTGATGTGGTTGCGCGTGTAAGTGAAAAAGTGCGGAGCGTGCTTAATATAATTGATTATGAAGAGCCGGTTGAATTCCTGGAAACAATTTTAAAGGATTACAATTATTATGCAAGCCAGCAATAAGAATATTCTTTATTTAAAACACAGGCTGCCTTTTCATGAATATTGTCGTATTCATATAAATATTTTTGTTGAGAACAATTGTACTTATAAATTGCATCTCCTAACTAGCTAAAATCAGAAAATCAAAACTTCTTGTAAATAATCAAAACTTCTTTCTAATAATCAGAACTTTTTTCTTAATAAAACAAATCAACTATGAAATTGAAAACTTTACGATTTAAAATGATGATTGCTCTTTTTGTTGGGTTTATTGCTGCGGATAATTTGTCTGCACAAGATCTTACGGCACAGGCTGCATCAAGCCTTGTAAGAACCAATGCATCCTCACTCGGCTTGTCAAAAAACGATTTAAGTAATATGCGCATTTCGGCGGCGTATATTGATAAAACTTCAGGCGCTACATTAGTGTATGTTCAACAAACATATAAAGGTGCCGATGTGTTTAATGCCATTCAAACGTATGCTTTTAAAAATGGCAAAGTTGTTACAGCTTCAGGCGAGCCTGTAAACATTGCTGACATGGCAAATTCAAAAACCGGAAAAGCATCTGTAACACCAGCGAATGCGGTAAGTACTGCTGCAGCTAATTTAAAACTTGCAGTAGGCGGTTCTCTTGCTTCAGCAAAACAAATAAACGGCCTGCAGCAATATGATTTTGGTAAACTTGATTTTTCTTCAGTGAATGTAAAATCAAAACTTATCTGGTTGACTGATGAATTGACTAAAACTGCTTCTCTTTCATGGCAGGTTGAAATCCAACCTAAAGGATCGCCTGATTACTGGCTCGTAAATGTTGATGCATTAAAAGGTGTTGTTATCAGCAAAATAAACCTTAATATATCTGATGATTGGGCACACCCAAAAAACAATGGCAAAATTGGCACAAACATTAATACAACAGATTTTAGTGCAGTTAACGATGCAGACGCATTGATTGTTAGCTCTGCAAAATTCAGAGTTGTTCCTTTTCCTGCAGAAAGCCCTAATCATCCTGGTGGCGCACCGGTGGTAAAAGCAAATCCTTGGACACTTGCCGGAACTGGAAATAACGCAACTACTTTGGATTGGAATTCTGACGGTACTACAAATTTTGACAGTACAAAAGGAAACAATGTGTTGGCACAAGAAGATCATAACGGAAATAATGGTTTTGGCGCCGGTTCAAAATCTTCTACCCCATTGCCAAATCTTACGTTCACTGCTGCACCAAATTTTGGAACTGCACCTACAGCGGCTGTAAATGTCAGGTTTGCTTTAAACAATCTTTTTTACTGGAATAATATCATGCATGATGTTTCTTACCAATATGGATTTGATGAAGTATCAGGAAATTTCCAGGCGAATAACTTAGGCAGAGGCGGTGCTGGTAATGATTATGTTTTTGCAGATGGCCAGGATGGCTCAGGTACTAATAATGCAAATTTTGCTACTCCCTCTGATGGCGGTAATCCGCGTATGCAAATGTTCCTTTTTGATGCAGTTCCCAATTTTACTGTAAACAAACCTACAGCGTTTGCAGGTAAAAAAACAGCAACAGAAAGTGCATTTAGCACAGCAAATAAAATTGCAAATGTTGGCCCTATTACCGGCAATGTTGCGCTTTACAACGATATGTCTGCATCTACACATGAAGGTTGCGTAGCGCCTTCAAATGCCAGTGCACTTGTTGGTAAAATTGCTTTGATCGACAGAGGTACATGTAGCTTTACCGTAAAAGCATTAAACGCTCAGAATGCTGGTGCAAAAGGTGTAATTATCGCAGATAACGTTCCGGGAGAATATCCAATTATAATGGGTGGTACAGACAATACTATTACAGTACCTGCTATTATGATAAGCTTTGAAACTGGTGATTCAATGAAACAGTATCTTGCAACTGATGTTGTAAACATTACAATGAAAAAAGGCGTTCAGTTAGATGGAGATGCTGATGCAGGTGTTATGTCTCATGAATACACACACGGTATTTCAAACAGGCTTACTGGCGGTCCTCAAAATGTAAGCTGTTTACAAAACAAAGAAGAAATGGGTGAAGGCTGGAGCGATTACATGGCATT
>JBDUBY010000026.1:0-22886 GCA_040003735.1 Parafilimonas sp. | reverse complement strand
ATGCCATAAAAGCAAAACTTCAAAATGTTGATGCAGGTTATCTTACAAAACAACCGCAAAACGTTGGAATAATCACCGCAAACATCACAGCAAACGGTTCTGGTTTAGATTTAAAAAAAGCAAACGCAAAATATAACCTTGATGTTATTTCGGCGCAACTGAAAGGTTACACTTACAAAGACTTAAATGTAAACGGAACAATTAATAATGGTGTTGACCAAACAAATGCAACAATAAAAGATCAGAATATTTCTTTAAATCTAAATGCAACAGCTGATTTGAAATCAAAATATCCGGCGCTTAAACTTGATTTATTAATTGATACTTTAAATGCAAAAGCGCTGAATTTAATGACAGATACATTAAGTGTCAGCGGTCACATAATTGCTGATCTTCCGTCAACAAATCCTGATGATTTATTGGGAACTGTAAACATCACAAATCTTTCTGTAACAAGAGCTGGACAAACTTTAAATACAGACAGCATTTCGGTTGTTGCATCAGGTACGCCGGAAAATAAAAGTATCGTTATAAATTTTGATTCATCAAATGCTGCGCTTGTTGGCCAGTTTAAATTAACTGAATTAGCGCAGGCTTTACAGCAAACAATTAATCAGTATTATAAATTACCTGGTTACCAACAAAAAAATATTTCGCCTGAAAACTGGAAGTTTGATGCAACCATTCATCCGCAAGGTTTAGTGTTGCAATTAGCGCCTCAAATAAAAGGCAGCGATTCAATTGTATTGGCTGCACACTTTAATTCAGCGCAAAATGATCTTGGGTTATCAGCAAAATCTCAACGCATTATTTTTGGAACAAATCAAATTGATAGTTTAAATCTTACTGCGCAAACTTCTGCAAATAGTTTCGATGCAAACATTTCAATTGATGATGCAAAAACGGCTTCAACTAAATTTTATAAAACAGCAGTAAAAGCATCTGTTGCAAACAGTCAATTAACTGTTGATGCGGATGTGAGAGATGAAAAAGATAAGACGCAATATGCATTAGGTGCTTTGTTGCAACAGCTAGGCGCTGGTTTTAAAATATCGCTGAAACCTGATCTCACATTGGATTACAGCAAATGGAATGTGGGCGCCGGTAATTCAATTCAATATGATTCAACTGGTGTAATCATAAATAATTTTGGTATCAGCCAGGGCAATCAATCAATCAACATAAACAGTACAGCGCAATCTGTAACTGCGCCAATAAAAGTTGATTTAAAGAATTTTGAAATTGCCACAATAACAAAGCTTGCACACCAGGATTCTTTGCTTGCATCAGGCGTTATAAACGGAACGGCAGAAGTTACAAATCCAACAAAAGATCCTGTATTTACTTCAGATATAACGGTAAGTAATCTTACTTATAAATTAGATACCATCGGCAATGTTGCGATAAAAGTAGATAACCAAACAGCCAATGCATATAATGCCGATGTTACAATAACAGGTAATAATAATGATGTGCATTTAACGGGTAAATATTATACTGGCGAAAGCCGTATGGATCTTAACCTTGCATTAAATCGTTTAAATCTTGCTATTGTAAAACCATTTGCAGTTGGTCAGTTAGATGATATAACAGGCCTTTTAAAAGGCAATCTTTCTATAAAGGGAACAACTACAAAACCTGCTATCAATGGCAATTTTAATTTTGATAATGCATCTGTAGTTCCAACTATTTCGGGTGAACGTTTTACCATTCCGAACGATGCAATTAATGTTGATGAAAGTGGTGTTCATTTCAAGCAGTTTACCCTTGTTGATTCAACCGGTAATAAAGCAATTCTTGATGGTGATATCAACACGACTGATTTTCAAAATTTTGGTTTTAATCTAACTTTAAATGCAGATCATTTCACGTTAGTAAATTCACAACAGGCAACTGATAAATTAATCTATGGCAAATTAAATATCAATACTGATTTACAAATTAAAGGTGAGATGGCTTCGCCGCTTATTACTGGTGATCTTCGCATAAATAAAGAAACTGATTTCACACTGGTGCTTCCGCAAACAGATCCTGAAGTTATAAGCAGAAATGGTGTGGTGAATTTTGTTGACAAAGACGCTCCAACAGATACAATTCAAAAAAATTATACGTTAGACTCCGCAGCAATTTCTAAAATGACCGGGCTTGATGTAAATGCAAATATTGAAACAGATAGTGCAGCTAAGTTTACAATAATAGTTGATGAAAGAAACGGTGATGCCTTAACATTAAAAGGTCGCGCAAACTTAAATGGTGGTATTGATAAAAGTGGCAAGATCACTTTAACCGGTGCTTATGTATTGGAAAGCGGTTCTTACAATTTATCATTAAGTTTATTGAAAAGACAATTCTTAATTCAAAAAGGCAGTACGATTACCTGGACCGGCGATCCAACAGATGCAAACATTGATGTAACTGCAATTTATGTTGCAAACACAGCGCCTATTGATCTAATGCAATCTTCGCTTGCAGGAAAATCTTCAGATGTTATTACAAGATATAAAGAGAAACTTCCTTTCCAGGTTAGCCTGCATATGACAGGACAATTATTAAAACCGATCATCACTTTTGATATAACATTACCTGATAGGCAGGCAACAGAATGGAGTGATGTTGCAACGAAACTGCAACAGGTTCGCGGTGATGAAAGTGAATTAAACAAACAGGTTTTTGCATTGCTGTTGCTTGGAAGATTTGTGCAGGAAAATCCATTTGTAAGTGCCGGCGGTGGTGGTGGTGTTCAGGATCAGCTTCGTGCAAGTGCAAGCAGCATTTTAACTGATCAGCTAAACCAGCTTGCAGGAAGTTTGATAAAAGGTGTTGATGTAAATTTTGGTGTAACATCAGGCACAGATTATTCAACTGGACAAGCTGCCGAACGCACAGATTTAAATGTTGGTGTTTCAAAAAAATTATTGAACGACAGGTTAAAAGTAAATGTGGGAAGCAATTTTCAATTGGAAGGTCCTTCGAACTCAAACCAAAGCGCATCTAATATTGCAGGCGATCTTTCAGTTGATTACCAACTTACAAAAGACGGCCGCTATTACATCCGTGTATATCGTTTAAACGATTATGAAGGCGTGATAGACGGGCAGGTGATTGAAACCGGTGTAAGCTTTATTCTCACTTTTGATTATGATAAGCTCAGCGAAATATTTCATAGCAGAAAACAAATAAAGCGAATCAAGAAATTAAATAACGAAACGGATAAAAAAGATGCGGCGGCAAAAGCTGCACAGCAGTCACATCAAGGTTCTCAAAGAGCACAACCTTAGTATGCAGTGAAATAATTTTCTTTCTAATTATTATCGATAAAAGATGAAGCCGTAAATAATAAAAAATGAATTTGAAAAGATTAATATTATTTGGATTTGTTGTGATGCTGATATCATCGTGCAGTAATACAAAGCAACTTGGTGCAAATCAAAATTTATTTATTGGCTCTACATCTAAACTAAAATCAACTGATAAAATTTCTTCTTCAAATAAAAAGGAATTGCAAGAGGAAATGCAAGGTCTTGTTCGTCCTAAACCAAACTCAACTATACTTGGAATACGGTTTAAACTCACCGTTTATAATTTGGTTAAAGAGCCTAA
Organism: Parafilimonas sp.; assembly: GCA_040003735.1. Lineage (GTDB taxonomy): Bacteria > Bacteroidota > Bacteroidia > Chitinophagales > Chitinophagaceae > Parafilimonas. Next base: position 19,286 of record JBDUBY010000026.1, on the reverse strand, counting down.
GAAGAAAAAGGGTTTCAAATACTGGTTGAAATATAAAGTTGGTGAGCCACCGGTGCTGGCCTCTAATTCTGCACTCGAAAAAAACAGGGAAGTCATTCAAAATCACCTTGAAAATAAAGGCTATTTTAGAGATTCTGTAACAAAGGACACAAGTATAAAAAATAAAAAACTAAAAGTTACTTATACTGCAATGGTTGATACGCAGTATACCATCAGGCAAACAACTTATCCCCATGATTCAACAACGCTTTCTAAAAATATTCAGAAGCATGCAATTGGTAAAAAATATACGTTGCTAAAACCAAAAGATGCTTATGATCTTGATGCAATAAAAGCAGAGCGCAGCAGGATTGATGAACGCTTAAAAGAGTATGGTTTCTTTTATTTTAGTCCTGATTTTTTAATTGCAAATGTTGATTCAACCATTGGCAATCATAAGGTAGACATTGATATGGCTATGAAGTCTGAAACGCCTTTGCCTTCAAGGGAACAATATGCTATAAATAACGTGTATGTTTTTGCAGATTTTGATATAAATGGTGATACAAGTTTGATTGGTGCAAAACATTATGATGGTTATACGATCATTGATCCGGATAATAAATTCAATCCAAAAATATTCAGCAGAACATTGGTGTTTAAATCTGGCGATATGTACAAACGTTCGGCGCATAACTTATCGCTTAACCGTTTAATAACACTCGGCGTTTATAAATTTGTAAAAGTTCGTTTTGAGCCAGCAGATACAGCTAACCAGTTAAATGCATTTTACTATCTTACTCCAACCAATAAAAAATCTATTCGCTTCCAGGTTTCTGCATTGCAGAAATCAAACAACGCAACAGGTACAGAATTTTCAATTGACTGGCGCAATAGAAATATTTTTCGCGGGGCCGAACTATTAACTGTTTCGGTAAATGCAGGCTATGAAACACAAATATCCGCAGGTGCAAATACAAGTATACTTACCACAGGCATTGAAACAGATTTATATGTGCCGCGGATACTTGCTCCTTTCCATTTAAATACCAGCAGCGCTTATGTTCCGCAAACAAAGTTTAGTTTGGGTTACCAGTTATATAACAGTACATCGCAATATTTGCTTACGTCAATCACCGGCAGTTATGGTTATATATGGAAGAATAGTATCAGCAACGAGCAACAATTAACACCTATTAATATAAACTATGTTGAACCGACAAACATTACAGATAGTTTTCAACATTTGATTGATACAAATGTTGCCGTACGACGCAGTATTGAAAAACAATTTATTCTTGGTTCAATCTATAATTATAATTATACATCACTTGCAAAACCAAATACGCATCGCAATAATTTTTATTTCAATGGCAATGTTGATGTGTCAGGAAATTTATTGGGATTACTTTCAGGTTCAAACGCCAACCAGGGAAAACAAAAAGAAATCTTTGGTGCGCCTTTCACACAATATGTAAGAGTTGAAGCAGATTTTAGACATTACCTGCGTTTGGGAAATCAGTTCAGATCATTAAATACAAGAATAGATGCAGGTGCAGGTTTTGCTTATGGCAATAGTTTTAATATGCCTTTTATCAAAGAATTTTTTGCCGGAGGTGTAAGTGACATGCGTGGCTTTAGAGCAAGAACATTAGGGCCGGGTTCTTATTATTCAGGTAATCCAAGAGACTCTTTCATATTTGATCAACCTGGTGATATTAAATTATTAATGCAGCTTGAATATCGTGCTAAATTGTTTTCAATAGTTCGTTATGCATTTTTTGCTGATGCGGGAAATGTATGGACTACAAAAGAAGATCCATTAAAACCAGGTTCAAAATTTACAAGCCAGTTTTTAAACCAGGTTGCTGTTGATGCAGGTGCAGGTTTAAGGTTTGATATAAGTATTCTTGTGTTAAGATTAGATGTTGCATTTCCGTTGAGGTTGCCATATACTTTGCCGGGAGGTGAAAAATATACTGTTGATTTTGGAAGTAGTGAGTGGCGTAAGAATAACCTTGTTTTTAATCTTGCAATTGGTTACCCATTCTAAATTATTCAGGCCTCTTATTCACTAATTGTTTAAGCACTTTCATTAAAATATTTTCATCTTTTGTTAAGCCTGATTTTTCATTGGGCTCTTCTATGCCATCAAGTTCTTTTAAATATTTTTCGATCTCATCATTTTCATACATACCTATAATGCCGGGATGCACATAATATTTTTTGCAAACGGTTCTTGTATTGCCAAGTTTTAAACTTACCTCATCAAGCGCAGTTACAATATTTGATTTTCGTTTAGATTCTGTGTCTGCTTTCTCTAAAATTTTTAATGAGCGCAGCATTTGTAAAGACCCGGCCCATGTTCTGAAATCTTTAGCTGAAAAATCTGTGCCTGTAATTTCTTTTATGTAAGTATTCAGCATGCTTGAATCAATGCTTCTCCTCTCCTTTTTCTCGTTATAATATTGAAAGAGTTCTTTGCCCGGAATATCCCTGCAATCTTTAACTGCTTTTGCAAGCTGTTTATTTTTTAAAGATATGTTGTGCGATTTTCCACTCTTACCTTTAAAAGCAAATATTATTTCGCTTCCGCTAATTTTTACGTGCTTATCTTTTAAAGTTGTTAATCCAAAAGAACCATTCAACTTTTCATATTCAGCATTGCCAACACGTATATAAGTTCTCTCCATTAAACTGATAACTGTTGCTAATACTTTTTTTTCTGAAAGCTCTTTAAGCTGCATATCTTTTTCAACCTTTAAACGCAACTGCGGCAACATTTTTCCAAACTCAAACATTTTATGAAATTTTGTTTCATTACGCAACGCATTCCATAATGCATGGTAACGATATTGTTTTCTTTTTTTAATATCATAACCGGTTGCCTGTATGTGGCCTTTTTCATAATAACAAATCCAAACATTTTCCCATGCAGGTGGTAGCACAAGTTTCTTTATGCGTTCTAAATGAGCCTTATCTTTTAATGATGTATTTTTAAATTGATAGGAAAAGTTTTTACCTTTTTTAATTCTTATAATTCCCTGCTCTTTATCGTTTACATAAATAAGCTTCACTGCCTCAGCAGCACGCAGGTAATCTTTATTGATTTGGATAAATTCCTTGTGCGATATATTTACTTCATTCATTCCAACCTGCGTTCGTTATTAATAAGTAATAAACAGGATTAAGATATAAGCGCTTCAATTGCTTTAAGTGATAAAGGTTTTTCGATTATAGTTAAGCGGGGACTTGTTGGTAATGATGGGATAAATTTATAGGCGCTTATTAAAAAAATGTTTGTCATAGGAAATTCTTTTAAAAACCATTCAGCTTTTGTCCACCCTTGCGAATCCGGAAGATTGTTGTCAAGAAAAATTATATCAGGGAAAAAATCAAGCGCTTCTCTTAAGCCATCAGAGAGTTTGTGAGAAATTACCACTTCATAATTCTGTTTAAGAAAAAAGTTTTTTAGCAATAGGCACAAATCTGTCTCATCATCAATTATTAAAACTTTTTTTGAGCTCATAGAAATAGTATGCAATAAAAAATATGCCTAAGTTGATTTGTAGAACGAATTGATTTTAAAGCCATATCAAAAGATGTTTTCAGGCAATCGCAGCCGCATTCAGCCAGTAAGAATGAATTTGCTCCACTATAAACAATAATTCTTCAAATGTTGTTGGCTTTACAATATACGTGTTTGCACCAAGATCGTAACAACGTGCAATTTCTTTTTCATTTTTTGTAGTGGTGAATACAACAATGGGTATTCTTTTGAACAAATGATGTTGCTTTAATTCAAGCAATACTTCTCGTCCGTCTTTTTTAGGCATGTTTAAATCCAGAAGAATAATACGTGGCATTGATTCTTTTGAACTATCACCTAAATAAGATAATAATTCAATACCATTTTCAACAAATTCAAGTTCATCAGAATATCCTTTTTCTTCAAAAGCAGTTTGAATAAGAAACCTGTCATCAGCGTCATCTTCGGCAACAAGTATCTTCATCTTTATAATTTATGTAAAAGTAGCGCCTATTTTATTATAAAATATTTACAGGAAAATACAAATGAATTGCTGCACCTTTTTGTTCGTCTCCGTCGCCATCAATCCAACCTCCATGATTAACCATAATACGTTTACAAATTGCAAGGCCCATACCTTTTCGTTTTAAATCATCGCTGCCATAATTATGCAGCCGTTGAAAAGGCATAAAAAGTTTTTCTTTAAATGCCTCGTTAAAACCAATGCCGTTATCCTGGAATTTGATATGATAATATTCTTTAAGTGCAGATTGCGCCGGCAAACTTTTAATATCTGTTGATTTGATTTTTTGTGTTGAAATAATAACTACCAAACTTCTTTCCGGCGATTTAAAAGCAAAAGCATTAGAAAAAAGATGCAAAAATAATTTTTTCAAATGTTCTGCTGAACCTCGAATTAAAGGCATATCTGCCTTAATAATTTTATAGTTGTTTTCGGTGTTGTTTTGCTTAAGCTCTTTTTCAATATCAAGTAAAATATTATCTAAAGAAACTGCAGTATATAAATGCTTTGCCTGAACAATATTTGTCAGCTCAACCAAATCAGAAATTAGCCCGTGCAGTTGTATGGCTGAACGATTTATTCTTTCAACTATCAGTTGACTTTCGCTTTGTAAATTATTTTTAGTTACCATGCGTAACCTGTCTGAGAAAATCCTGATTTTTCTTAATGGTTCCTGCAAATCATGCGAGGCTGCAAAAGCAATTTGTTCAAGCTCTGCATTATTTTGATTAAGGTTGATTATATTTTCTTCGAGTGATATTTGATAATTTATTCTCTTTCTAAATTCAATAAATATCCATAAGCTAAGTGCGGTTATAATAAATAACATCATTATAAAAAGCAGCGTAAAATTATTCAGCAATTTAGATTGATAATAATTGATTTGTTTCTTCCTGAATGTAAGCTGGTCAGTTTCAATATTCATCATGTGCCTTGTAGTAACCCTGTATTTCTTCATGATGTTTTTGCTTGTTAGCATTAAGGCTGGCAACAAACTATCTTTTTGTTTGTCATTTTGCAAAGCAAGCAGGCTCAAAGAATTCGAAATTGATAATTCCTCATAGCTAAGTTTGGTTATAATTCCATAGTCTTTACGCTGTATATAATTATCATTAACAAGTTTGCCTAAAGTATCCAGGAAAGGATCTAATAAACGCTTTGCATTAAATAATGGCTGTAAAAAATCTGAATCTTTTGTAATAAAAAAACCACGTGCTCCGGTTTCAGCATCTTTCAATAAAGATTCTGTATTACTCAGTTGATTTATTATTGTATAAGCATGAACGGCTTGCTTGTTATATTTTTTAAGCGAATTGAAATGATCAAAAACAATAAATGCCAGGATAACTAATAAAATAAAACAAATGGCGAAAATTATTGTGGCAAGCGATACCTTTTTTCTTAACTGCAAGTTGAATTTCATTCGTGGATTTAATTCTACATTTTGATGTTATATAAGTTTACTTTGTAGCTTAATTATTTACGTTATCTGCTGACTGAAATTGGTCTTGTACTTGCATATCACAGGTGTCGTAAATAAAAATAATTTAATTTATAACTATCACAAACAAAATTTTTCATGACGAAAGTTTTAGTAATTGATGATGACAGAGACATGTGTCTTCTGCTTAAAAAGTTTTTAGAAAGAAATAATTATGAAGTAATAGATTTTACGAGTGGCAAAAAAGCACTTGCCTGGTATGAGGAAAACAGACCTGATATTGTTTTATGCGATTTAAGATTAGAAGATGTAAGTGGTTTGGAGGTATTGCAAAAAATGAAAACTACAAATCCTTCTCTCCCATTTTTAATTATTACAGGATATAGTGATGTACGCAGTGCAGTTGAAATAATGAGGCACGGCGCTTACGATTACATAACCAAACCTCTCTTTCCCGATGAAATTTTAGTTACAATAAAACAGGCACTTGCCAATGGAGATGTTGTAAGAAAAATGCCTTCTGTTGAAGCAAATAAAAAGCAGGAAAGTAGCAATGATAATGTTGATGGAAATAACAATATGAGTTTTGATATGGCCGAAAATTATGTGGTTGGGCCAAGCGAAGCTTTTCAACAAATATTGAAACAGGTAAAACTGGTTGCACCTACAAATTATAGTGTAATTATTTATGGTGAAACAGGAAGCGGTAAAGAAGCAGTGGCAAATGAAATTCACCGCCACAGCAAACGCGGTAAAGAACCTTTCATAGCAATTGATTGCGGCGCTTTAAGTAAAGACCTTGCTGCAAGCGAATTATTCGGTCATGAAAAAGGATCATTTACCGGCGCTTTAAACCAAAAAGTAGGCAGCTTTGAATTAGCAAATGGCGGAACTATTTTTCTGGATGAAGTTGCCAATCTTTCTTATGAAGTACAGGTTTCGTTATTAAGAGTAGTACAGGAAAGAAAGATGCGCCGTGTTGGTGGCACAAAAGATATTGAATTGGATGTTAGAATAATTGTTGCCAGTAATGAGAAACTATGGAATGCAACACAATCAGGAAAATTCAGAGAAGATCTTTACCATCGTTTCAATGAATTTAGTATTGAAATTCCGCCATTGCGGGAACGCAGGGAAGATATAATGCATTTCGCAAATCACTTTCTGAATATCACCAATAAAGAACTTGAAAAAACAGTGAAAGGTTTTTCGCAGGATGTAATTAATGCATTTAACACTTATGTGTGGTATGGCAATTTGAGAGAATTAAGAAATGTGGTTAAGCGTGCAGTATTGTTAAGTGATGGCAACACAGTTGAATTAAAAAGTCTTCCTTTTGAAATAACCAATTACGAAAAATTAAATGAACTGGTGCCCGTACAAACCGGTAAAACAAATGTAAGCTCAGAAGCACCGCAACAACATCATGAGCAACCAACTTCACACGTATCAAAACCAGGCAACCTCGATTTAAAATCTGCAAGTATTGATGCAGAATATGAAACTATTCTTGCCGCATTAAAGCAAGTCAACTTTAATAAAAGTAAGGCTGCAAAACTTATGAAAATCGACAGGAAAACATTATACAATAAAATAAAAGAATACCAGATGATGAATAATAAGTGATGAATGCGCGTGAATGTGGTAATTTTTTTAATTTATAAATTGACCTGTTTGGTACAATGATTATTTGAAAAACACAATGGATTTAATTTGGGCAGAAAGCTAACCTCTGCTGCCTCATTTATTTTACTCAAACTCAGGATAACAATGACAGCTAACAATATCAACGTACTTATAATTGATGATGATGAAGATGATTATTTTATAACAAGTGATTATCTAAAAAATATACCCGGTAGAAATTTTGTGATAGACTGGTGTTATAATTACAAACATGCATTAGATGAAATAAAACGCGAAAAGCATAATGTTTACCTCGTTGATTATCGCCTTGGTGTAAAAACCGGTATAGATTTAATTAAAGAGGCTAAACAAATGGAATCTGATGCGCCTTTTATTTTGCTTACTGGTAAAGGCGACATACGTATTGATGAAGAAGCAATGAAGTTTGGTGCGTTTGATTATTTAATAAAATCTGAATTAAGCAGCGAAAAACTTGAACGTTCCATACGTTATTCAATCAACAGGGCAAGAATGTTGAATGAATTGCGTACGCAGGAAAAAAAGTATAGAAATATTTTCGACAGGTCAAGCGATGCATTATTTGTAACAGACGATAAACTTATGTTTACTGAAGTAAATTCTGCATTTGGAACATTACTATCATGCGAAGAAGATTTTCTGCTGAAATCAAAACTTCCGGAATTAATTACAGATAATTATTTATCAAGAAAACTTTCTGAAGAACTAAAACACAAAGGTTACATCGATGGCTGGCAGGCTGAAATGCGTTATAAAAAAAATCAACTGAAGCAATGTGTTCTTTCGGCAACAAAAGAAAAAAGTGTTGATGGAAAAACATATTACCAGGGAATAATTCATGATATAACTTTAATAAAGAAAGCGGAACGCGCCACTTTGCGCGCAGAAAAATTGGCTGCCACAGGAAGACTTGTAAGAACGCTGGCACACGAGGTAAGAAATCCTATTAACAATATTAATCTTGCATGCGAGCATTTGCGCAGCATTGATATCTCTGAAGAAAATGAACTTTATTTTGATATTATTTACAGGAACAGCAGCCGGATTAATGAACTTATAAAAGAGTTGCTCAACAGTTCACGCCCTTCAGAAATGCAGTTGAAAGATGCTATACTGCAATCTGTAATTGATGAAATTGTGAATGCGGCAAGAGACAGGATTAATTTGAAGAATATCTCGCTGCAGGTTGATTATCCTTCTGAACTTATTCCTGTTTACCTGGATACTGAAAAAATGGTGATTGCATTGTTGAATATTTTAATAAATGCAGTTGAAGCGATTGAAAATGATAACGGCAGAATATCAATAAGAATTAAGAAAGATAAAGAACATGCAATTATTGAAATTACAGATAATGGTTCCGGTATAAGCGAAGAAAGTATACCAAAATTATTTGAGCCTTATTATACTTCTAAAAGAAATGGAATTGGTTTGGGCTTAGCTTCTACTTTAAATATTATACAGGCACATAATGGAAGTATAGAAGTTACTTCAGAAATCAATAAGTCAACAACGTTTACAATCACTCTTCCAATCAAGATTTAATTTTTGTAGAATATAATTCTCGATCAAGTTTCTTTATTTTAATTTTATTCTTTTCATGTATAATAAAATTACTGGCATATTTTTTAGAACTCCAATACCTAATATTCATTAAAAAACATTTAACATGAGAAGCATCTTATACATTATTGCGGTTATCCTTATCATAGGATGGTTGCTCGGAGTTTTTGTTTATAGTGTTACAGGCTTAATTCATATTTTATTAGTGCTTGCAATTATTTCAATATTAATTGCAGTAATAGGTGGCAGAGGCACTCCATAGAAAGTTCAAGATTTATTATTTAGAAAAAACCGGCCTTATGCCGGTTTTTTTATAAAAAAAATACAAAAAAATAAAACCCGTTAAACCTTTTTTATCAATACAATTCTGTTTATAAGTAATCCTATAAATACTTTCCTGCCTTTGATGTGACTTCTACTTTAAAACACATACATAATGAAAAGCAAACATTTAGTAATTGCTGCATTTGCGCTCAGCACTGCAACTTTCTTTGGTTGTACTAAAGAACCATTGAATAATTTAAACCAGGAAGAAACAAGGATTTATGTTACCAACAAAGATTCAACTGCAAGTTTTAGCAGTTATAAAACATACAGCATTTCAGATTCTGTGGCTGTATTAAATAACGGGAGCTCTTTTAAAGATCTTTCGCCATCGGATCAGGCCTACATTGATGCTGTAAATAAATACATGCAACAAAGAGGATATACACTCGTAAGTAAAGAAAGTAATCCTGATATTGGTATTGATGTCAACCGCATTTATAACACTGCCACAGGTTATTATTCTGATTACTGGGATGGTTATGGCGGTTATTGGGATCCATATTATTGGGGTTATGGGGGATATGATTATTACATTCCATCAAGTTATGGAATTTATCAAATTACTGAAGGTGCAATGAGCATTGATATGCTTGATTTAAAAAATGCCGGCAGTAAAAATTCTATTGATGTAATATGGAATGGTTTAATAAGAGGTGAAGGCATCTTTAATGCAACAAATGCTGATTCAGGTGTGAAAGCTTTATTCGATCAATCAGCTTATCTGCAAAGCAATTAATAACAAAAAAATCAAACAAATGAAAGCTCTAAAAATAGCGCCTTTTGTTATATGCATTCTTTTGGTTTCTCAATTGAATGCGCAAACAGGCAAAGTAAAAATGGACATACAATATAGTTATGCGTTGCCTTTGGGCAGTTTTAAAAATGACGTTATAAATAATAGTTCTCCGCGTGGAGTAACGGGTGATATTCTTTACAATTTGAATAATAAATTATCACTCGGCCTTGGTTTAGGTTTCCAGGATTTTTATCAGAAATATCCAAGAGATGTTTATAAAACCGGTGGTAATGAAAGTACTTCTGCAGTGTTAAGCAATTCAGTACAAATTATACCGGTGTTGGCAAAAGCAGAGTTCTATCCATTAGAAGGCAAAAAATCTCCTGTTCAACCTTATATTACTGCTGGCGCAGGCTTGGGCATTACAAGCTTCACACAATATCTGGGTGAGTTTGGTGGCACAGATAATAGCGCATCATTTATGCTTCAGGGCGGCGCTGGTGTAATTGTTCCATTCAGTCAGCGAGGAACATCAGGCTTTAAGCTTGGTGCAAATTATAATATGGTTTCTTATAAGAAAAATGGGTTTAATAATTTTGATAACCTTAATGTTCAGGCTGGATTATTTTTTCCACTTAAATAAATATTAGTTAAGTAAACAAGTGTTGAAGTTTTAGCACAGCCTTTATTTCATCAATCATTATAAAATAATTTTATGAAAAAGCATTTGCTTAAATACCTGCTTGCAATGTTTATTCTTATTGGCGCATCTGCAACTACTTATGCTCAAACACGCATTTATGTAAAAATCCGTCCAACTGAAGTTGTAACAACAAGAACAGTGGCACCACATTCCAACTACGTTTGGATTGGTGATGAATGGACTGTTAGAAATGGTGCTTATGTGCATGTAGCCGGGCATTGGATGGCACCACGTCGCGGGTATGTCTGGGTTCCCGGTCATTGGTCCACAGAAGCAAAAGGTGATTATTGGATTCGCGGGCATTGGAGAAAAGTATAGAAACAGTTTTTCAATCATAAGCAAAGCCGTTACAAAGTAGCGGCTTTTTATTTCAGTATAAAACAACATAATTACTACTGAAAACTTGATATTACTTTTGAACGCAGTATGTATAATTTAAATAACTGGAGTGATACAATTGTTGCCATTGCTACACCGCCGGGCGTTGGTGCACTTGGCGTATTGCGTATTAGTGGCGACAAATCAATTGAAATAATCAATTCAATTTTTATTAATAAAGATTTATCGCAGCAGTCATCTCATACATTGCATGTAGGCACGCTAAAAAATAATGATGAAGTTATTGATGAAGTAGTTGTTTCATTATTCATCTCTCCCCGCTCCTATACCGGTGAAAATGTAGTTGAAATTTCCTGTCATGGATCAGCCTTCATACAACAAAAAATTATTGATGTATGTATTGAAAAAGGTGCAAGGCTCGCAAAGCCCGGTGAGTTTACACAACGTGCATTTTTAAACGGAAAGTTAGATTTAACGCAAGCTGAAGCAGTTGCAGATCTTATTGCAAGCAATACCGATGCAAGCCGCAAAACAGCATTGCAAAATATGCGCGGTGGTTTTTCAAATGTGTTGAAACAACTGCGCGAGCAATTATTAAAATTTTCCGCTTTAATAGAATTGGAGCTTGATTTTTCCCAGGAAGATGTTGAGTTTGCAGATAGAACGCAGTTGTATCAGCTTATAACAGAAGCGGAAGAAATAACACGCAATTTATTACAATCATTCAAGCTTGGAAATGTTATTCGTAATGGTGTTCAGGTGGCAATTGTTGGTAAACCCAATGCCGGAAAATCAACTTTATTAAATTCATTATTGAATGAGAACCGTGCTATTGTAAGCGCTATTGCAGGTACAACACGTGATACAATTGAAGAGATAATAAATATTGAAGGCATTTTATTTCGGCTGATTGATACTGCAGGAATAAGAAGAGGTGAAAATGAAATTGAAAGCATTGGTGTTGAAAAAAGTTTTGAAAAAATGCGTACAGCAGATATCATTATTTACATGTTTGATTGCGTTCATGAAACTGTTGAAAGCATAATTGCAGAACAAGAAAAATTGAAATCATTCAATAAGAACTTTATGCTTATTGGCAATAAGCTGGATTTAATGAACACAGATAATGTTATCGAAAAATTCCAGGGAATTGATATCCTTTTTATTTCGGCAAAAGAGCACACGCATATAAATCTTTTGAAAAAAAATCTTGTTGATAAAGTTATAAGTGGCAACATTAAAACAGAAAATATTATTGTTACCAATGCAAGGCATTTTGAAGCCTTGCAAAAAGTAAACGAAGCCCTTACTGATATACAAAAAGGATTGGATGAAAAAATTCCCGGTGATTTAATTGCATTAGATATTCGCCGCTGTTTATATTATCTTGGAGAGATAACAGGCCAGGTTACTAATGAAGATCAGCTTGATTATATTTTCAGTAAATTTTGTATCGGGAAATAGCCTTCATAAGTAAAATGCACGTTTCACTGCGAGTACTTTCTTTCTTAATGAATTATTCTTGCCTTTCTTCGTATTTATTCACCTTTGTTCGCCATTTTTTGGTTACTAATTTGAATTTGTAATTAAAAAGAATTAAGAAGACAAATTATAGGCAACAATGATACGTAATGATGCAGATTTAAACATAGTTTCAATAATGATAAAAAATGTTTTACTTCTTTTAATTATTTCAATACTTGCTTTAGGGAATACAGTTCCATCTGAAGATATTATTGGCATTAATAAAGATTCAAGCGTATCTGTAAGTGACACGCTACCTCCGCCATACGCCACCAAATCATCGCGCAATTACAGTAAAGTTATTGGTTGGCATAATGGAAAAACACCTATTGCACCGGAGGAATTTGTTGTTACCAAATTTGCTGATAAACTTAACAATCCGCGCTGGATATATGTTGCAAGTAATGGTGATGTTTTTGTTTCTGAAGCAAACACAACGTTAACAGGAATTGTAAGATTTGGAGCCAGCATTTCACGTAAGATTAAGACCCAACATTATGGTAAAAGCGCTAACCGTATTACCATGTTTAGAGATAGCAATAAAGATGGAATATATGAAAGCCGCTACGTATTTGCGCAAGGATTAAATCAGCCTTTTGGAATGCTTATCCTGAACAACCATTTTTATATTGCCAATACAGATGCTTTACTTCAATTCAATTATAAAACAGACGATACTGCATTAATAGGTTCAGGGAAACCAATCGTTGTACTTCCTGGTGAAGGTTATAATAATCATTGGACAAGAAATATAATTGCCAGCAAGACAGGCGATAAAATTTATATTTCGGTTGGCTCAGGAAGTAATGCTGCAGAGCATGGTATGGATGAAGAAATAATCAGAGCGAATATTCTTGAAGTTAATCCTGATGGAAGCAACAAAAAAATATATGCAAGCGGTTTACGCAATCCTGTTGGAATGGATTGGGCACCCGGCACAAATACTTTATGGACTGTTGTAAATGAAAGAGATAATTTAGGAGACAATCTTGTTCCGGATTATTTTACAAGTATAAAAGAAGGTGGTTTTTATGGATGGCCTTATTCCTATTTTGGTAAAAACATTGATCCTCGTATTAAAGATCAACGACCTGATCTTGTAGATAAAGCCATTGTGCCTGATGTTTCATTAGGCTCGCATACGGCATCGCTTGGCTTAACCTTTTATACCAACAATTCTTTTCCGCTTAAATATCATAATGGCGCATTCATAGCCCAACATGGATCCTGGAACCGCTCTTCATTAGCAGGATATAAGGTTGTTTTCATTCCTTTTAATAATGGCAAGCCATCAGGCAATGCAGAAGATTTTTTAACTGGCTTTATTGCTAATGCGTCAAAAAGCAAAGTGTATGGAAGGCCTGTTTGTGTGGCTGTTCTTAGTAACGGTTCTATGCTTGTAACGGATGATGCAAGCAACACTATATGGCAGGTAAGTATAAAACATTAGCTTATATTGTCTAACTTATAATAATGTTTATTTACCACGATAATTACTGTCTAACGTTGGCGCCATTTATAAAATGCTGAAGTATTTATACCCAACTCGCGGCATAATTAAAACAATACCTGTTGATATAAAAGCAACACAAGTTTCACTCAATACAAATTCACTTGCAGCAGGAAGCTATTTGTATTCACTTATTGTAGATGGAAAGATTGCTGACAGCAAACACATGACGTTAATTGGTAAGTAAAATCTCTTTATAAAATAATAGTATAAAAAGATTTTAACAATTATCTTTAGGCTTACCGGCTTATGAAAACATTCAAATATTGCTTACTGCTTTTTATTGAACTAATTTGTATAAGTGGTTCTCTGCAAACAGTATTTTCACAATCCTTGCAAGGTCAGCCTTTGGCAGATTCATTAATAAACGAATTATCAAAAACAAAAAATGATACTGTTTACATAAAAACTTTGCTTGGCATCTCCCGCGCATTGCTGGAAAACGATCCTTCAGTTTCATTGAAATATGCAGATAGCGCTATGCAGTTATCGCAACAACATAACTGGAGAAAAGGAGTTGCCTTATCATATCTCTACAAAGCGAGATATTACAGAACTACTTCGGACTATGTTGCCGGTCTTGAGTATGCAAGCAAGTCTTTCACCATTTTCGATTCTTTAAAGTGGAAAAGAGGAGTTGCAGATTGTTACAGCGAAACAGCAAATAATTACGAACGATTAGGCAACTATTCCAAAGCTGTCGAAAACAACTTTAAAGCCATTAGTATCTACGAAGAATTAGGCATTGACCTTAATGTTGGTTTAATATATAATAACATTGGCAATAATTATTTTAATATCAATAATTATTCAAAAGCGCTGGAAAATTATAATAAAAGCCTTGTTTATTTCACAAAATCAAATAACAAATTTGGAATTGCTTCCGCACTTGATAATATGTCAAGCGTTTACCAGGAACAAGGAATTACTGAAAAAGTAAATGAATACAATTTGCGGGCGATAAAACTGTTTGAAGAGATTAATGATAAGCCTGCATTAGGAAGAATATATAATAACCGTGGTAATATTTTAGCTGAACAGAAAAACTTTGATTCAGCACTTATTTATTATAAAAAAGCAATTTCAATTGCTGAGAATCTCGATATTAAAAGTACCACAGCAAATAGTTATTATGGTATTGGAGATATTTATCTTAACCTGGCTAAAAATGGACCTGCAAATTATATTATGCCAGCCATGCTTAACACAGGAAAAGAAGCATTACTGAATAATGCTTATAATTACTATTCAAAGTGTTTGGCTTTAAGCAAAGAAATAGGTGATCTTTCTTTATTGATGACCTGTACCAAATCTTTATCGCAAACAGAAACACTAAGAGGTAATTATAAATCTGCTTTAGATTTTTATACAAAATCAACTATATACAAAGACTCCATTTTTAATGATGAGAATAAAACAAAAATAGCTACGCTTGAAAATGAAAGACTGGCAGAAGTTAAAAATAAAGAGATACAACTATTAAATAAGGAAAACGCTTTACAGGCAGCAGAAGCTAAGCGTATTTACAGCATTCTTGGTATAATTGTTCTTGCAGTAATAATTATTGCATTGCTACAATATCGAAGCAGTAAACACAAGCAAAAAGCAAAAAATAACATTGAAAAGGCATATACTGAACTAAAATCTACACAGGCGCAACTTATTCAATCAGAAAAAATGGCTAGCCTTGGCGAGCTCACTGCAGGCATTGCGCATGAAATACAAAACCCATTAAATTTTGTAAATAATTTTTCGGAAGTAAACAGCGAATTGATTGATGAGATGAATTCAGAATTAGATGAAGGAGATATCAATGAAGCAAAAATTATTTCAAATAATATTAAGCAAAATCTTGAAAAAATCAATCATCATGGCAAACGTGCAGATGCAATTGTAAAAGGCATGTTGCAGCATTCTCAATCAAACAAAGGGCACAAAGAACTAACAGATATTAATGTTTTATGTGATGAATATTTAAGATTGAGTTATCATGGATTACGCGCCAAAGACAAAAACTTTAATGCAGATTTTACAACAGATTTTGATAATTCTATCGGTAAGATAAACGTTGTTCCGCAGGATATAGGAAGAGTATTATTGAACTTAATCAACAATGCTTTTTATACAACAAATGAAAAGAAGAAAACAGCAGGTGACAGTTATAAACCTTTGGTTTCAATCAAAACAAAAAGAATAAATGATAAGGTTGAAGTAAAAGTAACCGACAATGGCAATGGCATTCC
The DNA here is from genome assembly GCA_040003735.1 of Parafilimonas sp. GTDB lineage: Bacteria > Bacteroidota > Bacteroidia > Chitinophagales > Chitinophagaceae > Parafilimonas. The sequence goes on along the minus strand of JBDUBY010000026.1, from coordinate 3,204 downwards.
ATTAAAAATAGTTGATAAAATATTTCAACCATTCTTTACAACAAAACCAGCTGGAGAAGGAACAGGTTTAGGCTTATCACTTTCTTACGACATTATTACTAAAGAACATTATGGAACAATAAAAGTAGAGAGTAAGGAAGGCGAAGGAAGTCAATTTATATTTCAACTGCCTAAATGATAGATTTTCAAACTTATTACTACTCCGATCACTACTTTCACTAAAACTCGCATAAACACTGGCATAGCTTCTAAATTCTCCACGATTTCCAAAGCCAGTTCATCAGGGTCAGGAAGGTTATCTAAATCTGCAAGCGACTTATCTTTTAACCACGTAATATCTAAATAGTACTAGTTGAATCAGCTTGCGGAAGTGTCGTTGTCGATTGAATATCCAATGACCATGTTTTTGTGCATTGAACCAAAATGCCCCTGCTTTCGCTTATTGATTTTCTAAGGATACATAGTGGAGAAGAAAGGTTCTTATGGATCTTTTTTCCTTAATAAGATATTTAAAACAGTTTGCTACCTTCATAGTAATTACGATAAAGGCTTAGTCGTTCACCTATTAATATTCTGCTGATAATTATTGAACTTAAACATTGCTTATGAAAAAGATTTTACAATATGCCGTTGTTGCAACGCTTATTTTATCGGGTAACAGGTTGTATGCACAGCATACCGTTCAAATGACGAGCCATACTATAACCCATGCAACCGTTACTCCTACAGATACGGTGCCTCACATAATAAGGCGATATCCCACATCTCATAATATAGTTATTTCAAGATACAGATATATCGGCCAGCAGTCAAGCAGGTATAATTCAGTTATAAACCAGGTGTACCAACCTGTTTATGTATTGCCCGGCGGCACTTCTATTCCTGAAGCAGAGCGTGCCACGTATGATGATTCTGCGATGCTAACCTCAACAGTAAATTCGGTTCTGGATGAAGTTCGAAACAATTACACAGAATCTATGGAAGAATATGTTGATACGGTAAACGAATTAAGCAAACTAAAAGGCTTACAATGGATCAACAGCCGCGTTCGTAAAACAGATGTTTACGGGCTTGTCACTAACCTTACATTACTAAAAAATATTTTTGCGAAAGATGTTTTTGATAAAGAAGATGTTGAAATGGTGTCTTATTTACTCGGCACCAACGACAGCATTATAGCGAATATGAATGTAGTTAATTATGAATTTTTAATGTTGTCATCTGCAGGTGTACGGCTGGCTGTGGTATTATCAGATACACTCAATAACCCCATACCTTCTGCCAACTGTTATTTTTTATTAAAAAGCACCTGGCGTAGTTTACAGAACTGTGACCAGTGCCCGTTTTCTTTTAGCGGGCAACCCTGTAATAACGTAATTTTAAATGAACTGGAACAGAAGAACGACGGTAAGATTATGTATAACGCTTTAACACCACAACAGGATATTGTGCAATTACCGTACGGGCCTTACCATATAGTGATAGCTGTAAATGGAAATATTTATTATCACCAGGTAGAAAATATGGATATATCTACACCTGTTTCATTGGCTTTAAATTTATCCAAATAATGGAAGCGGATAAAAAAACCGGCATTATAAAAAACAGTATCCAACTTGTTGTATTGCTGTTTGCTGCTTTCGGGGGTTTTCTTTTAAACATTGCTCCGCCAGCGAACGGAACAGTAAATCTCGCCGTAGGTATCACCGAATTTATCACTTTAGCATTGCTGCTGTTTATTTCTGCTTTTACAAATTTTAGCCTTGTTCTGAATAAAAAAAGATTTAAAAGAAACTACAGGAGCTGGCTGATCTTTAGTGCTGTTTGTTTTACGATGCTGATAGCTACATCCCTGCTATATTTTAATAATTACGGCAAACTGGTTCTTCACGTTAATAAATGGGATACCACTTTTATCCGCGGCGAGCTTTCCCCGGATGCCATACAATTATGTTCAGAAGATAAATACAGCGCTTCGCAATGCGAGAATCAGTTACTAAAATATGAGTATGGTGTAAAAGATGTAGAAGATGGTTTGCTATGGACGAAAGAAAGTATGCATAACAACCAGCTTCGATTATTATTATTCTACCTTGGTTTTATTATAACACTGTCTGCATGTTTATTTTCTTTGATTGAATTGCTTAGTGCCAACTACCTTGGTTCGCAATCCAAACCGGCGCCAAGATCACCGCCGGCTGCAGTGTAATAAGATAGAGCCGATAACCTTCCACGGTCCGTGTGCTCACATGCATTTTATCTGCCATCTCCTTATATGCCATTTCAGTGCAGGCATGTTTTAAAAACTCCAGTTCATGCTCCGCAAGTTTGGCGAATGTTGTAGTTGGATTTTATTATCTATCAGCATGTTGGGAATGGGCAAGCAATGATGCCGGCGCAGAACCTGATGTTGTAATGGCTTGTGCAGGTGATGTCCAACACTTGAAACGCTGGCCGCTGTATCTATCTTAAAAGAAAAATTGCCAGGCTTGAAGATACGTGTTGTAAATGTTATTGACCTGATGAAATTGCAACCTGAAAAAGAACATCCGCATGGATTAAACGATGATGATTTTGATGCATTGTTCACCAAAAATAAACCGGTGATATTTGCTTTTCATGCTTATCCATGGCTCATTCACAGGCTTACATACAGGCGCACTAATCATCACAACATTCATGTGCGTGGTTATAAAGAAGAAGGCACAATTACAACACCTTTTGATATGACCGTGTTGAATGAAATGGATAGATTTGATTTAGTGCAGGATGTAATTGATAGATTGCCACAGTTAGGCGATACTGCATCTTATCTTAAACAGGAAATGAAAGATAAACTAATTGAACACAGAAATTATATAAGAGAAAACGGGATTGATATGATTGAAGTAAGAGAATGGAAATGGAAGGGTAATCCTATTAAAAATTGATTGTTCTATTTATTTTGTTATAACTTTTTAAGAACCGAATTTTCAATCTATCCTACGTAACTATTTACTTCTTATCTGGTATCAAAAATAAAATCACGGACTGAAGCGATTTAATATTGGGAGGTTCTACATTCAATTAATTTGAACCTGTTAAGCTTGTCATGTACCGTAATAAAATATATAAGCACTTATATAATTTTAATTCACGGGATTTAATCGCTATAAAAATCGGTACTTATTCTAACCGTAATTAAATAACAATCTTAGTCCGCCA
>JBDUBY010000128.1:0-2074 GCA_040003735.1 Parafilimonas sp. | reverse complement strand
GATTGTGGTTTTTGATTAAGCGCTTCTTCAAAAGCATCTCCATATAATTGCTTTGCATTACAAAAAATATCATGGCTTTTTACTTTATGTATTTTCCATTTTGGATGAATTACTTCATATACACCTGTAGTTTTTTTATTAATAAAAGTATAACCCCAATAATGTTCTGTAATAAATTCTTCTGCTGAACCAACAGTAATTTGTTCAGAATTTTTTTCTGCAATACAATTAATGTGATTCCATTTTTTGCCAACTTTCCATTCATAATTTACATATAATTCATTGCTGGTTTTCGTCCATTGATGTTTCATTTTATGTGTAGCATAATTTTCACCGTACAATGTGTTAGCGATAAGACTTATCATGCGTCGCGGAACAATTTCTTTCATAAAAACAACGCCGCGTTTCCAAACATTATTTTCTTTATAACGAACATAAAAACGCAGATTCACTTCTTCAAAATTTGTATGAAAAGGAAATGCAATGCCACGCACTTTTACATCCCGAAATAAGAAAGCAACAAGGCTTACATAATGATCGCCATTAAACGTATCTAACTCAGTTTGGCAGGGCAAATATTTTTTTAAGAGTGACGGATCAACAATATAATTTGCCATTAAAAGATTGCGCCATGCGGCGGAAAGAAATGGTTTTGACATTGTAATAATTAAAACAATTAAAAGTTATAAAAGTTTTAATCTACTTTATTGAATATTATTGTTGAAATTAGTATAACAAGAATTATAATTTACACCTTCGGCTCCCAGCCTTTTTCATATTCCCGTTTCCACAATTTCATTGCATCTTCATCATTTAAAATATGCCCGTTTGATGGATCACAATGCAACACTCTTCCCGTACGCTGTGCAACGTTTGCCAAATGACAAAGCAACACAGATTTCGCACCTTCATTAACAGGTGAATTTAATTTTGCATCGCCTCTAACAGTATCAACAAAATTTTGAAAATGATATAAATCCAAATTGCCTGTTGAGCTTACCAAATTATTTGCTTCTGCAGCAACATCTGTTTTGCCTTCTTTAACCATTTTGTTTTTTGTATCAAAGATTTTCCAACCGCCGCCGCCATCATTCACCAACGTTCCACCATCACCATATATAATAAAACCCCTGCTTTCGCCTTCAACGGGATAATTATTACAACTCCTGCTTTCCCATGTTATAGATTTATCATCTCCAAATTCAAACGCGGCAACTTGTGTATCTGTTGTTTGCCAATCATCTTTAAAAGCATAACGTCCGCCGGCAGATGTAACTTTTGTTGGATACTCTGCACCTAAAAACCATCGGCAACAATCTATTTCATGCGTACCATTATTACACGCTTCACCAGTGCCCCAATTCCAGAACCAATGCCAGTTATAATGCACCAAATTATCTTTGTAATCTTTACGTGGCGCAGGTCCCTGCCACAGTTCCCAATTTAATGTTGAAGGAACAGGAATAACCTTACCAATACCAATTGATGCGCGGTTATTTGTGTACCACGCCTTTCCAAAATATGCTTTACCTATTGCACCTTGCTGCACAAGTTTTGCAGCTTCAATTAATGTAGGCATTGATCTTCTTTGATTGCCCATTTGAATATGCTTGCCATATTTTAAATACGCCTGTGAAACTAATTCACCTTCATAAGGATTTTGTCCGCAAGGTTTTTCTACATACACATGCTTCCCACTTTTCACGCCCATAATTGCTGCAGGTGTATGCCAATGATCCGGTGCTGCAACAACTAATGCATCAAAATCTTTTCGTTTTAATAACTCGCGTATATCTTTTACAACAGTTGGTTTGCGCGGCGCATCTTTCAAAGCATCTAATCCATTTTTAATTGCGCCATCTTCCACATCGCAGATATAAGCTACTTCAACATTTTGCAACGAAGCATACGATTTAGCAAGATAACTGCCACGACTATTTACGCCCATTACTGCCAATACAACTTTGTTTGATGGTGCGTTTTTCCCGAACACAGGAAAGTTTAAAATGGTTACTCCCGCAGCTGCGGCTGATGTGTTTTGAATAAATTTTCTTCTGTTCATAATTGCAAGCTT
>JBDUBY010000301.1:0-2076 GCA_040003735.1 Parafilimonas sp. | reverse complement strand
TCAGCGCAAAAAATGCAGGACAGGATCGTGTGCTTGGTTTAAAAAAAGGCGCTGACGATTATCTTACAAAGCCATTTAATCTGGAAGAACTTTTATTGCGTGTAGAAAAGCTTATCACGAAAAATAAAAGAATTGTTGAGAAAGATTATGGCTTTGATAATTATTCTTTTGATGATAATATAATTGATTTTAAAGCGCAGGAAGCAACATTAAGCAGTGGTGAAAAAGTTGAGTTGAGCAAGAAGGAAACTATGCTTCTAAAGTTACTTATCGAAAATAAAAACCAGGTTGTAACAAGAGAAAAAATATTGCAATCGGTATGGGGTTATAAAGTATATCCTAACACAAGAACCATTGATAATTTTATTCTGAATTTTAGAAAATATTTTGAAAAAGATACACGCAATCCAAAACATTTTCATTCTGTAAGAGGCGTTGGTTACAAATACACTGATTAATTTTCTGCCTGTAATTCTATGATGGTTTGTTTTAGTTCAGTAAAGTAAAATGCAAGGTCTGCTTCGGTTTCAAAAGGTGCATATAAATTAACGTTGATGGCTTCATAAAGCGCCGAAACTTTATTGCAAACAGGTGCATTGTACGTTCGCTCTTTTAATCCACTTATTAATATTTGTTCTGAATTTTCATTTGAATCAATTCTTTCTGCAACAGCTTGTGTAAGCAGGTTTTTCGATTTCGAAAAAAATGGCTTGTTCTCTTTTATAGATTCAAGATCGGTTAAACTGCGAGAAAAATCTGTTCTGAATCTTATACGGTAAATAGGTTGTGGTGGTTCAAAAACAGGAATCGTTGTAACACTTGCTTCTACTTTTGCAGACTGAATTTTTTTTGATTGATTTCTTTTATAAGAAACAAATCCTATCAGCGCAACAACAACAGCAATGGCGGGAACGATCCATAAATATTTCCTGTTTGATATATCAGTATCAACAACATTTTTATATACATCTTTCCTTGCAAGTGCTTTTGTAAACACAACAGAAATATTGTTGGTGCTGATGGTTTGATAATCTTTTAATGCCGTATTAAAAAAACTAAAGTGAATGGGCGGAATTACAATTGTTCCTTCTTTTTTACCAACAAAAGGAACATCGAAAACTCTGTTGCCACTTACAGGAAAATCATCCTGGTCAATATGTTGAGAATCTGTTCCGTCAAAATGATCAATGCTTGCCGGCCAAACAATTTCAGGTTTATTTATCGCTTCCAAATTACCTGAACCATTTATCGTAATAATTAAATGTCCATTTTCACCAATAGGAATTTTTGCATCAGCAACAGCAGCAGCAATATTGAATGTACCGGTAATGCCATAAAAATCTTGTGGTTTATTTTTTAAAGGAAGGTCAGCCACTTCAATTTCTTCATCATTATTGCTTATAGAAATATTGTATTTTTTTGTAACAAAAGGATCATCAGGATTATCAACCTGTATGAAATTATTTACAAAAGCTTTTCCCATTGAAAGCGGGCCATTATTCAACGGCGTTAGCTGCACTTTTCTTATTGTATAAACCGCATAGGTTTCATTATTAATATTTTCAAATTCAGGCCCTTGCTGAAAGTTTAATTCTTTTACGCTGCAGCCCGAAAATTCAGGTTGTTTTGTTACCGTTGGCTGATCGTTTAAATGCATGGTAACATAAAATTTATATGTTGCCATAATTGGTTCGCCAACAAAAGCTTTATTGGTATTTGTAGTAACTTTTACAAACATTTTTTGTTTTAGTAATGTTGTAATTTCATCGTCTCCCGAATCTTTTTTTGCATGGTTATTTAATAGTGAAGGCAAAGCTGAAGCATCCTGCTGCGCTTTTACAATAAATGCAGAAAGCAACATTAATAAAACAGGAAATATAGATTTCTTTAACAGCAACATCAGCGCAAAAATAAACTGCAATCAATCTTTAAAAATAGTTGTACGGGTTAAACAAATCTAAAATAAAAATGCTTCTGCTTTTGCAATGCTTTCATTTTAATTATGTTTGTCGCAATAAAGTTTATATGGCATTTTCTTCTGTTGATACAATTATTGATTTTCTTGAACCTGTAAGT
>JBDUBY010000240.1:0-22999 GCA_040003735.1 Parafilimonas sp. | reverse complement strand
ACGACTAATAAACAACAGGTACATAAAACAATGCCTGTTGCCGATGCGATGAACCATTTGCCTGACAATGCAAGAAATATAATTGAAAAGCTTGTAACCAGTGAATTGAAGGCTATAGTAAAAAAACAACTTGATGCAATTGGGCAAAAATGTAAAGAAGTTTTGTTAATGTTTGAAGACGGTTTAACCGACAAAGAAATTGCAGAGCATTTATCTTACAGCAACGCCGCAGTAGTAAAAACTACAAGGCTGAGATGTTTGGATAAACTGCGCGAAAAAGTTACCGGTTAACAGCAAAAGAAATTTTATGAAACCGCCTGCAGTATTTCATAGCATCACGGCGCAGCCTGCCTTCAAACTTGATTTGGAGGTCGCACACTTCCGGCAAATAAAAATGAATAAACAATTAGTCTAAATCCCCAAAAGAAAAAATTTATGTCTGAAACCTTAGAAAATATTGAAGCTTATTTTAAACAAACACTAAGCAGTGAAGAAAGAAACGAATTTGAAAAAAAATGCACTACCGATGAAGCTTTCGCAAAAGAAGTGGCATTTTATATTACAACACGCCAGGCATTGCATGAAACATTATTAGAACAAAAGAAAGAAGAATGGAAAGAGGTTTACCATGATGAAGAAACAACACCTGTTATATCTATTGCAAAAAGATCAATCTTTAACAGGTATATTACTTACGCAGTTGCAGCTTGCTTGTTACTGGCAGTTTCTGTTTATTGGTTTGAAGGAAATAAATCTCCGCGTGTACTTGCATCAAACTATGTTAAAGAAAATTTTTCTACTTTAAGCCAGCACATGAGCGGCGATAAAGACAGCATGACACTTGGCATTGCAGCTTATAATAATAAAGATTACGAAAAAGCATTATCGTTGTTTGAAGGAGTTGAACAAAGAGATGCATTAAACGATGATGCAAAAAAATATGCAGGACTTGCTTATCTTCAACAAAAGAATTATGATAAAGCCATACAGCAGTTTGATGAATTAGCTAATATGAACTTATTCAGCAATTCAGGAGATTTTTTAAAAGCTGTATCTTTAATGGAACGAAATAAAGCCGGAGATAAAGAAGAAGCCAAACAACTATTGCATAAGGTGATAACCGAAAAAGAAGATGGTAGTGATAAAGCTGCAGAATGGCTTAAAAAAATGTAAACTTTCTTTTAATCATAAAACCATAATTAAAACTGTTATATGGATAATGTTACATTTCAAACTATTATTGAAGGTGGAATTCTATTCACTTTAATATTTTTAGGTACCATGTTAATTGGAAAATTGCAAGGAATAATTAATTCAATAAATGAATTTAATGATACTGTAAAAGGTGGCACTAAACCGCCTCCACCTCCACCGCCTTCAACAACAAGATAGCAAAGCACTTTGTCAAGTTAAAATATAAAGCATGTATCGCCACTCCATTTCCGGATATGTGACTTGTATTGTTGTAATATTATCACTGTCATTTTATAAAGTAAGCGGCCAGGATAATAACTTAAAAAATTTTCTTTTGAATAGTTTGAATTCAATAGAAAATAATAATTATCCAATAGCAGATAAATTAGAACGTTTATATGTTCTTAAAAAAAATGCTGACCAATCTAACATTGAACATGATTCTATTTACTCAAGGCTTCTTCTTAAAATAGGATCTTACGAAATTCAGGTAAATAAGAATTATAACAAAGGCCTTAATTACATTGAATCATCAATAGCAATAAATAAATCTAAGCAACGTGGGAGTTCCAAATATTATGCTGCAAAAGGTTATTATGCTCTCGCATATTATTATAATCAGCTTAACCTTTTAGACAAAGCATCTACTTATTATGATAGTACAATAAATATTGCGAAGACTTTTGCAGACACGACAACACTTATATATTATTCAAAGCTATACAGAGCAAGTATTTTCATACAAAACGGAGATTATCAAAAAGCAATCGAAGAAAGTACAACCGGAATAGCTTATGCTATAAAGCATAAAGATTCAACAGCATATCTTTTTCTTTTAGATCAAAGAGCCCAGGCACTTTACTATGAAGACAATCTTTCAGCGTCACTATCAGACATAAATAAAATCACCAACGTTTCTGCAAAACAAAATAACCTTTTTGAATTAGCATCAGTATTAAAACTAAAAGCATTTATTCTTCAAAAAGAACAAAAATTTTTTCAAGCTGATTCATTATTCAAAAAAGCTATCAGCATAAGAAATGAAACGAAAATCTATGAACAGGTTGCAAACGATTATATTGATTATGGCAATTTTTATTTAGATAGTTTACACGATTACAAACGATCAAAACAATGTTATGATCGAACAATCTCTTTTGGAGAAAAATTGGGTGATTCCATATTGTTATCAAAAGCGAATGTAAATATTGCGGAAATTTATTTGCAGCAAAATAACTATGAAGAATCTTTAGCTTTTTGTATAAAGGCCTTGAAATATCTCAATCCGGGTACAGAAAATTATATTTATCAAAATCCCTCTGCAGAAAAATTAAGTCAGGTAAGCGTTAAAGAATTATCACTTGCAATAATGTCTAATAAAGTAGAAATTTTATTACGGCTCTATTGTAAAAATAAAAACCGAACCCAATTAGCTGCTTGTTTACAAACAGCATTAGTGACTGATACACTAATAACGAAGATGCGTAATATACAATCGGGAACTGAAAGCAAATTATATTGGAGAAATTACACACGGGGTTTTTATGCTAATGCAATTGAAGCAACCTATTTAGCAGGCAAAACAAATCAAGCTTTTTATTTTATGGAAAAAAGCCGTTCAGTATTGCTGAATGATAAATTAAATGAACTTGGAGCCGCAGCTTATTTATCAGCAGCAGATGCCGCAAAACAGGAAAATTATCAAATTAAAATAATTGAAACTGAACAAAAGCTTTCTTTGCTCAAAGACACTTCAAAACAATATCAAAATATACAACTACAATTAATAACAGCTAAAAACGATTTTGGACAATTTATAAAATCTCTCGAGCAAAAATATCCGGCGTATTATCAATATAAATACGCAGATGAAGTGCCTTCACTACAAAGCCTTCAAAAATATTTGGCAAAAAATAATCAAAGCTTTGTGCATTACTTTTTGGGTGATTCAGTAACTTATATTCTTGGCATTACATCAAAGAATACAAAGCTTATACGTCTTTCTAAAAATGAATTTGATAAAGAGAAACTGAACGATTTTATAGAACTATGTTCAAATAGAGAAACGCTAAATAATCATTATAATTCCTTCGCTTTATTATCAAATTCAATTTATCAAAAAATATTTCAGCCTTTACAATTATCAACAGGCAGAGTTATTATTTGTTCTGATAATACAGTTATTCCTTTTGATGCTTTGTGCACTGATGCAACAGGTAAAAATTTCCTTTTAAATAATTATACTTTTAGCTACGTTTATTCTGCACGCTTCTTATTAAAACAATTCAATAATTCAACTGCCACCGGAAATTTTATTGGCTTTGCTCCTGTTTCATTTGCACATTATCTTGGTGTTGCAGATCTTACCAATGCAGCAAATGCTTTAAACGCTTCAGCGGCTTATTATACAAATGATAAATTGTTTACGCATCAAAATGCAACGCGCAATAATTTTTTTAATTATGCTACTAGTTATTCAATCGTAAGCATTTTTTCTCATGCACGTGCAGATACAACCGATAATGAACCGGTTTTATTTATGCAGGATTCACTTATTCATTTATCTGAACTGCAATTATTAAATGATCCTGCAACCAAACTGGTATTGTTAAGTGCCTGCCAAACCAACGTTGGTAAGAATGCGACAGGCGAAGGAATTTATAGTTTAGCAAGAGGTTTTGCAACTGCCGGCATTCCTTCTGTTGCTGCAACTTTATGGAACGCAGATGAGCAAACTATTTATGCAATCTCAGAAAAATTTAATGAGTATTTATCAAAAGGCATGAGTAAAGATGAAGCGTTGCAAAAAGCAAAATTGTATTTTATACAAGAAAATAGTTCTGAAAAAATGTTGCCCTATTATTGGGCAAATATGATTTTGATTGGTAATACTGATGCAATAAATTTCACCCAAAAATCAAATTATACAACGTGGATAATTGTTGGTGCAATAATTCTTTTAATAGCTGCGCTTATGCTTATCTATACAAAGAGAAAATCCCCGGCAAACAACAATTAAATCTCAAGCAATGCTTTAATTGGGTTTTTGCTGAATAATAATAATTCAGGATTTTCAAGCAATTCTTTTACACGAACGAGAAAACTTACACTTTCTCTTCCATCAATTATACGATGATCATAACTTAAAGCAACATACATCATGGGTTTAATTACAACCTGCCCGTTAATTGCCATCGGCCTTTCCTGAATTTTATGCATTCCTAAAATTGCACTTTGAGGAAGATTGATAATAGGTGTGCTCATTAAACTTCCAAACACGCCACCATTGGTTATTGTAAATGTGCCGCCTTGCAGATCTTCTGCAGTTAGTTTACTGTCTCTCGCTTTGCCGGCAACTTCAACAACTTTCTTTTCAATGTCGGCCATGCTTAAACTTTCTACGTTACGAATAACCGGAACAGTTAAACCACGCGGCGTACTTACAGCAATGCTTATATCAGCATAATCATGCAACACCAGTTCATCGCCATCAATATTGGCATTTACATTTGGCCACTCGCTTAAAGCTATTGCAGAAGCCTTCATAAAAAAACTCATGAACCCAAGGTTGATGCCATGCGTTTTATTAAAGCTGTCTTTATATTGCTTACGAATTTCCATTATGCGGCTCATGTCCACTTCATTAAAAGTGGTAAGCATTGCAGTTGTATTTTTTGATTCAACTAACCTTCGGCTTATGGTTTTACGCAGGTTGCTCATGCGTTCTCTGCGCTGATTGCGGCTGTTTAATTCCTGCCCATTAAAAGATTGTTTTGCAGGATGTGATAATGCTTCGAGCACATCGCTTTTTAAAATTCTGCCGTTGCTGCCGCTTGGTTTTATTTCTGACGGATTTACTTTTTTATCTGCGATTATTGCTGATGCAACTGGTGTTGCTTTTGGTTGCTGAACAGTTATTGCAGATTGCTGGTTGCCAGTCTCCGTTTGCTGGTTTGTGGCCGTTGATTTTGCTTCCTGGCTTTCTGACTTTTCCGATTGCTTTTCTGCAACTGCAACATCTGTATTAATAGTTGCAACAACATCACCAATCTTTAAAACATCTCCTTCTTTTGCAATCTGCTTTAATTCACCAGCTTCCTCTGCATTCATTTCGAAAGTTGCTTTTTCGCTTTCCAGTTCTGCTATTACTTCATCGCGTTGAACTAAGTCACCAGTATTTTTTGTGAATTTTAATAAGGTTACTTCACTGATGGATTCCCCAACTGTTGGCACTTTTAATTCGATCATTCCTTTGCCAGCTGGTACTGCTTCTATTTGCTGAACAGCGTTTTCTTTTTCTTCAACAACAACTTCAAGTTTGCTTTCTTCGGCAGGTTGTTGCACAATAATTTCAGGTCGTTTTAATCCGGACGATTTATATTCGGTTTGAGGCTTATTATTTTCAGCAGCGGCCGTTGATGGTTGGCTGCTGACTGTTGACGGTTTAGCTTTCTCGTCAATGTTGGCGAGTACGGCGCCAATGTTTAAAGTATCGCCTTCTTTTGCTATGATTTTTATAACGCCACTTTGTTCTGCATTTACTTCAAATGTTGCTTTCTCACTTTCTAATTCTGCAATTACATCGTCTCGGTCAACATATTCGCCATCTTTTTTCAACCACTTTAATAAGGTTACTTCGCTTATAGATTCTCCAACTGTTGGAACTTTTATTTCGATCATACTAAATCTTATTTCTTTTATTGCTGCTCAAAGATATATTGTACAAGTGAGTGACACAACCGTGATGCCATACATTCTACTGCCGGTTACATAAAATTTTTAAATACTAAATGCAGTATCAATTATTTGTGCCTGCTCCTGCGCATGTACTTTTGAATAACCGGTTGCTGTGGATGCGCTGGCACTTCTGCTTATAACACCATAATTTATATTCTTCAAATTCATTTGGAGGAAAGATGCGGCGCCCATATTCAACGGTTCTTCCTGCACCCAAAACCAAACTGCTTTACTATACTTTTTATATAACTCGTTTAACTGCTTTGCAGGCAATGGATAAATTTGTTCAAGCCGGATAAGTGCAACATCATTTCGCTGATCTTTTTCTTTCTTTTCAGCTAATTCAAAATATAATTTTCCAGTGCAGAATAATACCTTTTTTATCTGCGTTCCATCTTTAACTTTTGGATCATCAATTGTTTCTTTAAAACCGCCATTTATAAACTCATTTATATCGCTGTAACTGCCGGGGTAACGCAGGTAAGCTTTTGGTGCAAAATTGATTAATGGCTTACGGAAATTCCAGGTTAACTGCCTGCGTAAAGCATGAAAGAAATTTGCTGCAGTTGTAATGTTGGTGATGACAAGATTTTGTTGCGCACACATTTGTAAAAATCTTTCCATTCGGCCACTGCTGTGTTCAGGTCCCTGGCCTTCATAACCATGTGGCAGCAACATTACAATGCCATTCATGCGGTTCCATTTTTGTTCTCCGCCAGCAATAAATTGATCGATCATTGTTTGTGCGCCATTACTGAAATCTCCAAACTGTGCTTCCCATAAAACCAATGCATTGGGGTTTGCCATTGCATATCCATATTCAAAACCAAGAACACCGTACTCACTTAGCAGAGAATTATATATCTGCGATTTTCTTTGTTTATCATTGAAATGATCAAGCCTGTTGTAAGATGCATCTGAATTTTCATCTCGCAATACAGCGTGACGATGGCTAAATGTTCCGCGCTTTACATCCTGGCCACTCATGCGCACAATTTTTCCATCAATTAATAAAGATGCGTAAGCAAGTAATTCACCGGTTGCCCAGTCAATTTTCTTTTCTGTTTCAAATAATTTTATTTTATCGTTTAACAGTTTCTCTACTTTTCTTAATGGTTGAAAATTTTCAGGCCATTTCATTAAACCATTAAACAATTCTTTTAATTCCTGCTCGCTGATTGCTGTAACAGGGGATGAAACAAAATCTTCCGGCGTTGCTTTATGCAGGCTGCGCCACCATTCTTCGGGCTGCTGGTATTTATATGGTAACGGATGTTGCTTTACTTCATCCAAGCGTTCCTGCAAATCGTTCCAGAATTTCTTTTCCATGTCTTTCGCAAGTTCCTGTGCATCTGCTTCGCCGTGTTCCTTTAAATAATTTGTATAAACTTCTCTTGGGTTTGGATGATTTTCGATGAGTTTATACATGTGTGGCTGCGTATATTTCGGGTCATCACCTTCATTATGCCCGTGACGGCGATAGCAAACCATATCTATGAAAATATCCTGGTTAAACTGCTGGCGATAGCGCATTGCTATTTCAACACACTTAATCACAGATTCAGGATCATCACCGTTTACGTGAAATACCGGCGCCTGGATTGCACCTGCGAGTGAAGTACAGTAATCAGAACTTCTTGCGTCATCAAAATCTGTTGTAAAACCAATTTGATTATTGATTACAAAGTGAATGGTTCCACCTGTGTAATAACCTTTCAGATCGCTCATCTGTATTACTTCATACACTATTCCCTGACCTGCAACGGAAGCATCACCATGAATAAGAATTGGAAGAATTTTATCGTAATCACTATTATAAAGAATATCTGCTTTTGCTCTTGAAAAACCAACTACAACCGGATCAACAGCTTCAAGGTGCGAAGGATTCGGCATTAACTTTAGGTGAACTGTTTTGCCATCTTTTGTTTGTACATCGCTACCAAAACCCATGTGATATTTTACATCGCCGCTGCCCATTGTTTGATCAAGTTTTGCGGTGCCTTCAAATTCGCTGAAAATTTGTTCGTATGTTTTTCCCAAAATATTTGCAAGCACATTTAACCTGCCACGGTGCGCCATTCCAATTACAACTTCTTCAACGCCATACTCTGCTCCTATTTGTATCATAGAATCCAAAGCAGGTATGGTTGTTTCGCCGCCTTCTAATGAAAATCTTTTCTGGCCTACATATTTTGTATGCAGAAATTTTTCAAACATTACGCCCTGGTTCAGCTTCTCAAGTATTCTTTTTCTTGTTTCTATAGGAAGCGGGTTAGTAAATTTTCTTTCTACTTCATTGGTAAGCCAGTCAATTTGTTTTTGATCGCTGATATATTTGAATTCAATACCAACATGCGAAGCATAACATGCTTTAAGGTGGTTTAAAATATTACGCAATGTAGTTTCACCCAGGCCAACAAGATTTCCTGCGGAAAAGGTTTTATCAAGATCAGCTTCGCCTAAACCAAAAAATGAAAGCTCAAGATTTGCATTACGATCTTTTCGTTTACGGATTGGATTTGTATCAGCAATAAGATGGCCTTTATTTCTATAGCCAAGAATAAGGCGGTAAACCCTTATTTCTTTCATCCAGTCACGCTCTGTATCAGCCGCAGATGGCTTCGTTTCAATTGGAGTTGACGTAGTAGTTTTATCAGCAATATTACTTTTGCCATTAGTATTTCTATTGGCAACAGCAAAATCGAAACCTTCAAAAAATTTCTTCATTTCCGGGTCAACACTGTCAGGGTTTTTCACAAAATCCTGGTATAAATTTTCAATGTAAGCCGGATGAGAACTGGTTATATAAGAAAAATCCGTCATGGAGGCAGTTTATCGTGTTATAAATATTTTGCAAATATCGTTGATTTTAAAGGGAGATTTGTACAATTAAACATGTACATAACAGGTTAAAGAAATCCAAAAATAGTTTTAAACGTTTCCAGGACTGGTTTAAGTTAAAATTAGAGGTTTAAAAATTGTAATAAAAAGTTCAATTCCCTTACCTTTGCCGTCCTGAAAAATATATATGGCAAATCATAAAGCTACTAAGAAAGATATGCGTCAGTCAGCAAAACGCAGAGAACGCAATAAATACTATGGCAAAACTACGCGTAATGCTATCCGTGATCTGAAAACTTCAGCAGATGAAAAAACTTATGGCGAATCACTTCCATCAGTAATTTCTATGATTGATAAACTTGCAAAAAAAGGCGTAATTCATAAAAACAAAGCAGGTAATCTTAAAAGAAAGCTTTCTAAAAAAACCGCAGCAGCTTAAAATATTTCGTTGTTGAATGTAAAAGAGATTCCGCTTTTGTGGGATCTCTTTTTTATTGATATAAAATGCCTTAGTTTTTTTCTTTCTTACATTTAAGCATGAAGAAAATTGTATTAAGCATTTTACTGTTTGCGATTGTTTATAACTTAACCGCTCAATCGCTTACAACAATATTCGAAAAAAGTAATGGCAAACAAACTGCAACTTATTTTGACTGCATCAATTTTTATAAAGCTCTTGCCCAATCATTTTCCTCAATAAAAATATTAACAGGTGATACAACCGATGCAGGTTATCCTTTACATGTAGTTTTATTTTCTGCAGATAGAAACTTCAACATAAATACCTGGCATAAACAACATAAAGTTGTAGTATTAATTAACAATGGAATTCATCCCGGCGAGCCTGATGGAATTGATGCAAGCATGATGTTTTTGCGTGACCTTGCTGAAGAAAAAATAAAAGCGCCGAAAAATGTTGTGATTGCTGTAATTTCTGTTTATAATATTGGAGGATGTTTAAACAGGAATAATTATTCACGTGTTAATCAAAACGGACCGGAGAGTTATGGCTTTCGCGGCAATGCAGAGAACCTTGATCTGAACCGTGATTTTATTAAAGCTGATTCTAAAAATACTTTTGCTTTTGAAAAGATGTTTCATCAATTCAATCCTGATATTTTTATAGATAATCATGTGAGTGACGGCGCAGATTATCAACACACCATGACAATGCTTACAACACAACACAATAAACTGGAGGGTGAAATTGGAGATTTTTTGCATGATGTTTTTGAACCTGCTTTATATAAAAGTATGCAGGAAAAAAACTGGCAAATGTGTCCGTATGTAAATTTTGAGGAAAGCAATTTAAAAACAGGGTGGATTGCATTTTATGATCCGCCAAGATACAGCAGTGGTTATGCTTCGTTGTTTGAAACGATTGCTTTTGTTCCCGAAACGCACATGTTAAAACCTTATGCAGATCGTGTGAAAAGTACTTATGCTTTTATGCAAACTGTTATGGAAAAAGCATCAAAATTTGCAGATACAATTATTGAAAAAAGAAAGGTTTCAATCCAGTCTATTCAACAACAAAAAGTGTTTCCGTTAAGCTGGAAAGTTGACTTATCGAAATATGATCTAATTGATTTTAAAGGTTATGATACATCAATGAAAATAAGTGAGGTTACCGGTTTGTCAAGATATTATTACAATCATTCAAAGCCTTTTGAAAAGCAAATAAAATTTTATAACACATACGTTCCTTCTATCAGCATTCAAAAACCAAAAGCATACATAATTCCGCAAGGATGGCATGATGTAATAAATAGATTGAAGCTGAATGACGTTGTTATGCATCAACTTCAACATGATACAACTATTAGTGTTGAATATTACATTATTGATGATTATAAAAGCATGACAAAGCCTTACGAAAAACATCATCGCAATTATGATATTCATTTAGAATCAAAAACTGATTCTATTCATTTTTTAAAAGGTGATTATATTATTTATACCGGCCAAAATACAGATAGGTATATTGTTGAAACATTGGAACCTTTGGCAGATGATAGCTATTTTAGCTGGAATTTTTTTGATGCAGTTCTTCAGCGTAAAGAATTCTACAGCGATTATCGTTGGGAAGATGTAGCGGCAGATTATATAAAAGAACATCCCGAAGTAAAATATTTATTAGACGAAAAAAAGAAGTCTGATTCAGCATTCGCGAATTCATCAGAACAACAATTATATTTTGTTTATACACATTCACCTTACAGCGAACCTGGTTACATGAAGATTCCAGTCTTTAAAGTTGAATAAATTATTTGCCTTTGATTATTTCAATTGCTTTTGCAGGGTTTTCAACTTCAATAACTAATTTTTTAAAGTGTTCGTGGTTTAATTCAACTATAATTACATTATCAGTATTTCTTACATCCCAAAAAACAGTTTCACCATGTTGATAAAATGTACCTGCCCTGAAAATTGTTGGCAAATCTGTTCCTAACAATTTCAAACTATCTAAAAAATTCATCTGAATAGCAGGATCAGGATAAACAGCAATGATATGTTCAACAGGAATTTCCAAACTGCTTTTAAAAGCAAATAATTTATTCCAGCCATGAACTGTAAAAATTATTTTATCATTTGTTCTTTGTACAATAATCATAAATAGTTTATTAGAAGTATCTTTTTACCAACGCACCAACAAAAGGAAATTGTTCAAACTCTTTCTTTTCAATTCGTACAATAAACAAAACAAAAGCAATTATTAAAACAACGGCTAATGACAAACCAAAAACTGTATTGCTATAAAAACTTGTAATGGCATTATGCAAAAAGAAAAGCAGTATGGAAATAATTATATAAGCCAGTAATTTTTTCCATGCATAAGGAATATAATAGCTTTTTTGCCCCCACAAAAAACTTACTATCATCATGCTTGTATAACAAAAAAAAGTTGCCCATGCAGAAGCTACATAACTATATCTTGGAATAAAAATATAGTTGATAATAATAGTTATGGCAGTACCAATAATTGTAATCCATGCACCAGCCATTGTCTTGTTACTAACCTTATACCAAATACTCAGATTATAATAAATACCAAGGCTCATATTTGCTAATAAAAGTATTGGCACCACCTTTAAACCAACCCAGTATTTAGGATCAATAAAATATTTCCATATTGGCATAAACAACGTTACCGCCAGGAACATGATAGCAACAGTAATAACAAAAAATTTCGTTACACGTGCATATACACGTTGCGGGTTTTCTCCTTCTGCCTGTTTAAAAAAGAATGGTTCTGCACCCATTCTAAATGCTTGTATAAACAATGTAATTAAAATTGAAAGTTTATAACAAGCTCCGTAAATTCCTCTTTGTTCATCTGCAAATCCATTGGTGTTAGGCAACCACCATCCTAACATTAAACGGTCAAAAGTTTCATTTACCATACCACCCATTCCCGCAACCAATATTGGCAATGCATACGCCATCATGCTTAACCATAAAGGAAAATTAAACTTCCATTGTTTTGGTAAAAGTCTTTTTGCAAGCAATATCAATGTAAAAAAAGAAGCTATAGCATTTGCTAATAAAACATAAGTTATTGGGTTTGATTTCGGCTTATAAATTAATACAACCCAACTGTTAGGATCTGATTTTAATTTTGCAGGGCAATAACTTAAAAAGAAAATGGTTAATCCAAAAGTGATAACGATGTTGACAATCTGTACAAACGCAAACTGTCTCGGTCTTCCTTCATAACGCAGACGTGCAAATGGAATAGTGTTCAACGCATCCAATCCAATAATAATGATACTGAGTTTTATAAGTTCAGGAAACTCAGTAAGCGTTGCAATTTCTGCAAGCCATTGCCAGTTCATCCATAATATTCCGGTTAATAAAATTGAGCTTATTATCAAACTTATTGTTGCAGTATCATTAACCGCGTCATGATCTGCATCTTTACGCATAAAACGGAAATACGCAGTTTCCATTCCGTATGCAAAAATGGTATTGAATAAAGGAATGGCAGCATAGCTCGCACTCATTTGACCATAATTTGCTGTTGTAACAAGTGCTGAATAAGTTAGATAAGGTGTTAGCAGGTAATTTATAAATCGTGCACCAATGCTGCTTAATCCGTACCAGAAAGTTTGGCCTGCCAGTTGTTTAATGCTGCTCAACTAAATTGTTTTCGCAAAAATAGTGATTGGAAAATAGTTTATAGTTCATAGTAAAAGAAATGATAAATTAAAAAACTAAAATCAATTATCTATATACCATAGGCATGCTAATAGTCTTCACCTTTAACTTTTTTTCTTCCATCTTTTATGAATGACTTTTGCTTTTTATTTTCCAGCCTTCGCTCTCTTACACCTTTCGGAGTTTTTGTAGCAATGCGTAATTTTTTTGGTTGAATTGCTTTATTTACTACTTCATTTATTTTCTTAATCACTTGTTCTTTATTGCCAAGTTGCGTTCGTTCACTTTGAGATTTTATCAATAAAAAACCATCAGCAGTTATACGGTTTGCAAGATGTTTCATTATTAATAATTTCTGCGCTTCAGTTATAAAGCTTGAATTATCAACAAGCCACCGGCCTTCCACCATCGTTTCTACTTTGTTCACATTCTGGCCGCCTTTACCTCCGCTTCGTGCCGTTTGAAAAATTATTTCATTGTTTATATCAATCATCATAATATTATCTTTAAACGCAAAATCTTCAAACAAAATTAAATCATGCGTGCAGTTATACAACGCGTTTCTGAAGCATCTGTAACAGTTGATGAAAAAATTACCGGTTCTATTAAAACTGGTTTATTAATTCTGTTGGGAATTGAAGACATTGATACAATTGAAGACATTGAATGGCTAAGCAGTAAAATTGTAAATCTGAGAATTTTTAATGACGAAAAAGGTGTGATGAACATTAGCATTAAAGATGTTGATGGTGACATACTTTTAGTAAGCCAGTTTACATTACATGCATCAACAAAAAAAGGAAACCGGCCATCTTACATTCGTGCAAGTAAACCTGAGATTGCAATTCCTTTATATGAACAAATAATTGCCCAGCTTGAAAATGATACAAACAAAAAAATTCAAACTGGAATTTTTGGCGCTGATATGAAAGTAAGTTTATTAAATGACGGGCCTGTAACGATAATAATAGATACAAAAAACCGCGAATAAATTTTTATGATTCCGGCAAATTATTTCATGGCATCACGGTTGTGTCACTCCATTGTGCAGTTATCAATTTGCATCTTTTGTTTCACAATCAAAGTCTTTAATAAATTTATCAGCTTGTTGCATTTTGAAAATTATTTTTGAAAAATGTTTTATAGAGTAATCGGTTTAATGAGCGGCTCATCTTTAGATGGGTTAGATATTGTATTTACAGAACTTGAAGAAAATCGCAACGAATGGAATTATAATATAAAAGCAGCAGCTTGTTATGATTATAATGAAGAATGGAAAGGCAAACTTGCTGATGCAAAAAACTTACATGCGCACGATTATTTTTTATTGCATACAGCTTACGGAAAATTCCTCGCAGAAAATGTAAATCGTTTTATCGAAGAAAATAATTTACATCACCAGGTACAATTAATTACTTCGCATGGTCACACCGTTTTTCATGAACCCAAATCAGGTATTACAACGCAACTTGGTTGTGGCGCAACGTTAGCTGCGCTAACAGGAATTAATGTAGTAAGCGATTTGAGAATTATGGATGTTGCTTTGGACGGACAAGGTGCGCCAATTGTTCCTGTTGGTGAAAAATTATTGTTTCCAAATTTTAACTTCTACCTTAATATTGGTGGTATCGCAAATATTTCATTTCAACAAGAAAAAAAATTTATAGCGTTTGATGTTTGCGCCGCAAATCGTGTGTTAAATATGCTTGCGCAAGAAACCGGAAAAGATTTTGATGAAAATGGAAATATAGCCGCAAGAGGAGAAATCATTCAACCATTAATGGAAAAATTAAATGCCTTAAATTATTATGTTTTGCCATCACCAAAATCGTTATCAAATGATTTCGGAACAGAAATTATTTATCCTTTAATAAAATCCTTCAATATAAATATCAATGACGCATTAAGAACTTATACTGAACACATAGCTTATCAAATTCAACAATCAATTCAGCATTTAAATAGTGATGTAAATTCAGCACTCTCAAAACAAAAATTATTAGTTACGGGCGGAGGAGCATTAAATAATTTTCTTATTGAAAGATTAAAAAGTAATTTAGAAATATTTAATGTTGATGTCGTGATTGCTGAAAATAACATTGTGTTATATAAGGAAGCTTTAATTATGGCGTTATTAGGTGTGTTAAGATGGCGGGAAGAAAATACTGTAATGGCTTCAGTAACCGGTGCATCAAGAAGCAGTATTGGCGGCGCTGTATGGGTTGGACAGGAAGCTTAACTAAAAATAATTCAGTAAACATTATTACTTTAAGGTTGAACTTTTGCTTATGAAATATGTTTTTGTATTTGCAACATTTTTAATTTTCTTTTCGTGCAAAGAAAAATTTGATTCCAAAACTTACCAGCAAAATAAACAAAGCCTTGCTCAGCGTGAGGTCACGCATCCGGAACAATTTTTAAAAATTTCAGCCGATGATAAAAAAAATTTATTTGGTACTACAATTGTAAAAGGCAAAATTGTTAATACCGCATCTGTAGCTGCTTATAAAAATGCACGGGTTAAAATGTTGTGTTACAAAAATGGTATTCGTGTTGAAGAACATGAAGATGTTGTGACTGAAATAATAAAACCTGGCACTGTAAAAAATTTTAAAACAAAATATCATTTACCAAAAGGCACAGATAGTCTTGCACTGTTTATAATGAGCGCTGATACAGTTAGCAGCAAAACTGCAGGTAATTAAAAAAACGAAAATGTATCTCCATCAAACAAACCTTTATCACTTAATTTTATATGTGGTATTACAAGTAATGCCATAAAACTTAACGTCATAAATGGTGACGTTAGTTTTGAGCCAAGCGCTTTTGCCATTTTATCAATTTCAGAATATGCGGCTGCAATTTTATATCCATCATCATTACTCATTAAACCTGCAACCGGCAAAGAAATGATTTTTTTATTTTCTTTTTCATCAACACAACTTATTCCGCCCCTTTCTTTTATAATTAAATTGATTGCATTTATTATAGATGCATCATAACAACCTGCTGCAATTATATTATGACTATCATGCGCTACAGAAGAAGCAATAGCGCCTTTTTTTAATCCGAAATTTTTAATAAATGCTTTTGCAATTGGAGCTTTGTTGTAACGATTAATAACGACCAATTTTAAAATATCATTATCAACATCAGCAATAAATTCATTGTTATTGAACAACGGAGTTACAAAAAGTTTATTAGTAATAAGCTGGCCATCTAACGCTTCAATAACAGGAATTTTATCATTGATTAAATTAAAATCATGAGCATAAAATTTTATATCATCTGCACTAATTTCCGTAGCTGAAAAATTGTTTATTGTTTTGGAATGAACAGATGCAATTAAAGTTTTACCATTTTCTGCAACCAATTCTCCGTTAATATAAGTTTGAAGAACATTGAATTCTTTAAGATTATTTACAAGAATAAAATCAGCGGCATCTCCTTTCTTCAGTAGACCAACATTTAATTTATAATGGTTAACAGGATTAATACATGCAGCCTGTAAAACATTAAATACATCAATACCTTTTGCAACTGCACGCTCACATAATTTATTGATATGCCCTTCAACCAAACTATCAGGATGTTTGTCATCGCTGCAAAACATTATTTTATCAGGATAATCATTCAACAAATCAATTAGCGCATCAAAATTTTTAGCCGCGCTTCCTTCCCGAATAAGGATTTTCATTCCGTATTGCAACTTATCAAGCGCTTCTTCTTTTGTAAAACATTCATGATCTGTTGAAATGCCGGCTTCAATATATTTTTTTGCATCTTTACCTCTTAAACCTGGTGCATGTCCATCAACAGGTTTATTAAATTTCTTAGCAGCATTAATCTTTTTTAATACTTCTTCATCATGCAGCAATACGCCGGGAAAATTCATCATCTCGCTTAAATAATGTATTTCCGGCTTACCTAAAAGTGTTCCTACTTCTTCGCTATTTAAAATTGCACCTGCAGTTTCAAAATTGGTTGCAGGCACGCAACTGGGCGCACCAAAATAAAATTTAAAGTTTACCTGTTTACCATCATTTATCATATAGTCAACACCTTCCATTCCGCAAACATTTGCAATTTCGTGCGGATCACTTACAGTGGCCACCGTTCCATGCACAACAGCAAGCCTTGCAAATTCTGAAGGTATCAGCATGCTGCTTTCTATGTGCACATGACTGTCAATAAATCCGGGTAATAAATAAGGAAGCGAAGCATCTTCTTTTTCGGTTATAATTTCAATTGAGTTAATAAAGTCATTACTGATAAAAAGTTTTGCAACATTTATAGTTTTACTTTCTATCTGCACATAATTACATTGCAATAAAAATTCTTTTTGCATGATAATGAAGATATGGTTTTAGAGAAGATGTCAAAAAAAAACTCCCACAAATGCGGGAGGTTTTTTTTGAAACAAATACCTTAATGTTTTCAACGGGGGCAATTGTTTCTTTTGGTTTTTTTGGATAATTGGATTTTGAGCACTTCTTATTAACAACGCTGTAAAATTGCAGAGATTATTTCTTATAAGAATCAACATTTAGTTTTTTTAAATATCCGCATAAGACAAACAAAACATTATTCGGACAGAAGCGTATGTTATACATAAATAACCCAGGTAAAATATGAAGTGGTTATAAAGTACATCCCTTCCTTACTATATATTTTATCATTAGAAAAAATCAATACAAAAATTGTTTCTGTTCTATATCCGGATAAGGTATTTATTTGGAAGCAAGCAATTAAATGCCATACTTTTATTATCAAATCCTATTTATTTATTAATTAATTAAATCCATCCTTCTTTATGAAAAAAATTTACTTTATCCCAAAAGTTTTATTTTTTATTATCTGTACAATAACTGGCAATACAATGTTTGCGCAGGTAAGTAATCTTTCAGAAAGTTTTGACAATGTAGTGCCATCAGGCTGGACATCAATCAATCATTCTACCGGGAACGGGCAAGGATGGATACAGGGTGATGTACGAAAATTTGATTCTTACACAGGCGTCACTACGTCTTATGCTTCGGCAAGCTATCATTGTGTTGGCAGTGTTTCCGGGAAAGGAACAATCAGCAACTGGCTTATCACGCCGGAGCTTAGTTTAGTAAATGGTTCTACCATTTCGTTTTTTACACGCACTGCTTTAGGCTCGTTATATCCAGACAGGCTTGAGGTGAGGTTGAGTAAAAACGGTGCAAGTACAAACGTTGGCACAGGCACAGAAGCTACAGGAGATTTTTCCACTTTACTTTTATCTGTGAATCCAAATCTTGAAGTTGGTGGTTATCCTGATACAGGATGGACAGAGTACACCATTTCTTTATCTGGCATTAGCGGTACAGGTGCAGGAAGAATTGCATTAAGATATTATGTAACAGATGCTGGTTCTAACGGTATCAATTCAAATTACATTGGTATAGATGAATTTTCGTATGAAACTGTTTTGCCTGTTACACTGCTTAATTTTACCGGAAGCATAAAAAATAATGCTGCATTTCTCAACTGGTCAACTGCAAACGAAACAAACAATAAGGGTTTCGAAGTTGAATTAAGCCACGATAATCAAAACTTTTCTTCTTTAAGTTTTGTTGCAGGTCACGGTACTACTACAGCTATTAACCAATATAGCTTTACTGATTTTAAAGTATTAAGCGGTACAAATTACTACAGGCTTAAACAAATTGATAATGATGGTAATTATCAATATTCATCTATTGTAAAACTTGATTTGAAGAAATTTGATTGGACAATTTTTGGTAATCCTTCAGCAAATAATACATTAATAAGATTACAAACAGAAGGGCAAAATAATGTAATGATACAAGTTGTTTCATTAAATGGACAAGTCATTCAAGTGATTAATAAAGGAAGCCTTTCACCAGGTACTTACGATATTCCATTAAACTTTAAAAATGTTTCAAATGGTATGTATGTTGTAAGATTATCTGTTGACAAAGCTGTTTACTCAAAGAAAATAATTAAGTAACCGATTTATTTTTTGAACAACTAAAAAAGGCTTGCAGTTTGCAAGCCTTTTTTATTTAGTGAAAACTATCTATTGAAAATCTTCGTCTTTCAACCCGCTGTTCACTTTTGCATCTGTAACATTTAAAGTAAATTCAGCTTGTTGGGAAACAGTTTGTGTAAATGGAATCATAATGCCGCTTACTTCTTTATAATTTGAAAATGTAAAACTTGAACTTCCCTGTGCGCCCGAAGTTTCTTCTTTTAATTTTAAACCTGTTTGCGCATCGTAATAATCTTTATTTACGGTGCCAGATGGAGAAGTAACTGTTATAACATAAGCATCCTTTCCATCCACATCATCCATCGTTGGTGCTAATTGTAACGTATAACCTGGTTTGCTAAAATTAGTTTCTGCAAAGGGAGAAGCTAATTCCAGGTAATGTTTTTTCTGGTCTTCATTTACAGGAACTGTTTGGCCTTGTCCCGACATTGAAACGCTATCACCATTAACCACTAATTTTTGTAAGGTCGTATTCATTCCAGGCAAACTTATTACCAACAACATTTTACCTGGCTTTTTATATTCTCCTGTAAAGCTTATACTTTGCCCTTGCACAGAGCCAGTTGCTGTATAAGAATAATCTTTTAAGTTATTAATTTTATCTGCACCACCAATAGCTGTTAGATATTTATCTATAACATTATTAGCTGTTGTGCCTGCCGGAACAGGTTTTTGAGTTTTACCTTCAAGAACATTGTTTGATGGATTTACGTCCGGATAATCATGATCAGGATCGATAGTAATTTTTGTAATTTTTGATGTTGAAGGATAATGAAAGGTCCACGATCCGCCACGTTGCCATATTTCAACGGGTAAAGTAATAGAATCTTTTTTGCCATTTTCCTGTTCAATCAACATAGGCACAGGCAAAACCATTTGCTCATTATTTACAACAGTAATGTTTGCGCCTTTTGAAGTATCGTTATCAATATATTTTATTTCTTTAACACCCTGGTCAAGTTTATCATTACTCATAAACCAGCCGCGCCAGAAATAAGAAAGATCTTCTCCGCCTACATTTTCCATAGTTCTGAAAAAATCCCACGGCGTTGGATGTTTGAAAGCCCATCTTGCTATATACGTTCTAAATGCAGAATCAAAACGTTCAACACCTAAAATATGATAGCGCAAAATATCTAGTCCCGCACCTGGTTTAAAATAAGCAGCGACACCTAAAAATGCTGGCTGTGTTACATCAGGAATTGTCAAAATAGCATCGGCATCTTTTTTCAGCATATAATTTGCCCGGCTTTGTATATCACCTTTGCTATTAAATTCGCCGTTATTAAAAACCTTTGTATCAACTCCGTTAATAAATGTGTTGAAGCCTTCATCCATCCATGGATATTTTCTTTCGTTTGAACCAACAATCATCGGGAACCAGTTATGCCCAAATTCATGATTGGTAACACCCCACAATCCTTCACCTTTTGATTTCCATGAACAAAATACTATGCCCGGGTATTCCATACCGTTTACATTACAGGCAACATTTGTTGCAGAAGGATATGTGAACTCATACCATTCTTTAGAATATAATTCTATACAAGCCTTTGTAAATTCAGTAGCGCGGCCCCATGCATCTTTATCTGCACTTTCAACAGGATAAACAGATTGCGCCAAAGCTTTTTTGCCGCTTGGTAAATTAATACGTGCAGCATCCCATATAAAAGCTTTGGATGCAGCCCAGGAAACATCTCTTGTTTGCTTACATACAAAATGCCATGTAAGATTTGGTTTGTTTGGATGATATGAATTTCCGGTTATATCATTTGCACCAACAATCGTTACGGTTTTATCACTACTTTTTGCTTTATTAAGAAGGCTTATAGTTGATGATGTATAAACTTCTGATGGGTTCTGTACTTCACCGGAACCAACAATGATAAGATTTGATGGAGCAGTAATTGTATAATCTATATCTCCATATTCAAGATAAAATTCACCGGCGCCTAAATACGGCAATGTATTCCAGCCAAGCACATCATCATACACACACATGCGCGGATACCATTGCGCAACTTCATAAATCCATCCATTCTTTGTTTCTACTCTTCCCATACGATCTGTGCCGTGTTCAGGAATTACAAATGAATACTCAATTTTTATTTGAATTGTTCCAGTTTTTGCAGCAAGTGGTTTTGGTAACCAAAGCTGCATGCGTGTATCACTCACATTATATTTTGCATTTGTTGATACGCCGTTAATTACAACAGAAACAGATTTTAATTCATCACCTTGCGTAAACGCCTGGTTTGCCCAACGTCCTCCTGTTAATAATGTTGTTGATTGCGCTCTTGAATCCTGGCGGTAAATATTCTGATCTAACTGCAACCATAAAAATTTTAAATCATCAGGACTATTATTTTTATAAGTAATAATAACAGAACCTGTAACGCTGTGCTGTGCTGTATCAAGCGTTGCAGTTATTTTATAATCTGCACGGTTTTGCCAGTAAGCAGGACCAGGTTCGCCGCTTGCGCTGCGATACTCATTACCATTTGAAGGATAAAATAAAGGATCGAATGCAATGTGCTGATCGTAGTTTGAAGTTGATGTTTCTGTTTGAGAAAAAACGTAACTGCAAACTGCAATCATGAAAAATAAACTAGTAGTTAAACGTTTCATGTTTTAATTAAGTTAAGCGACGAAGGTAAAAACTTACAAATGTTTAAACCTTAAAAGTTTGAAAAAACTATTGATCTATCGGTCAAAGAAAATTTTTGCGCCTATGTTTAATGATGTAAGCTGGGAAGCATCAAGGTTAGCACCCAACGAAAAATTGTCCGTTTTAATAGTAGAGGAAATTGAAGTGTTGGTGCCATATGTATAACTGGCTCCAATAAGGTTGTTAAAGAAAAGCAGTTCCAGTTGAAAATGCTTACTTACATCATAGGCCAAAACCGGATTAACAGAAACACCTATATACAACTGTTTATTGTTTGGAACATTTAAACTGTCACTAAATTCTGTTGTGTTTTTTGAATAATCAAACGCTAATGCTTCCTGTGCAAAAATATAAAACCCTTTACCTAAAGATTTATATTGTCTTAAAAAAATACCTGCTCCATAAGTATTCGTTTTCTGGTATCCAAAAGAGTTCTTACTATAACCGTAATTAACATTAAATCCAACAGCACGATTGTTTTCATAAGCCGTCATAAATGAAGGAGAAATTGAAAAGTTTGTACCTGTTTGTTTTAAACCTGTACTGGATTTAGAAGTGCCGGTGTTGAAACTTAAATTTCCGCCAAGTGCGTTTACGCCTTTACTAATTTGAGCGTGGACGGCTGATGCAGCGATTGTTAGAATTGTAACAATTAAAAGTGTAGATGTTGATTTCATAATAATTTGTTTTCTCAAAAATAAAATCAAAATTATTTTTTTTGTTAAATGAAATGGATTAACAACAGTTTACACAAATAAAAAATTAAATAAAAAAACTAGTGCAGCGTTATTTATTAATCTGGAAACAAAACCTATTAAGTTTTCCTTCAAAATCAAATGGCGTAGTTTGTTTGGTGATATTTTTAATTGATGAAGCGTTCATGTTTGTTTCGTCTAAAACAAATTTCGAATAATTAGTGCTGAAATAAATAATTCCGTTTGCTGACAATGATTTCAACGCATCATTTATAATTTCTGTATGATCTTTTTGCACGTCAAAAAAATATTTCATTCGCTTTCTGTTGCTGAATGTTGGCGGATCAATAATGCTTAGATCAAAACTATTTGGCGAAAGTGCCTTTAAATATTGCAGCACATCAGCATGTATAGAATGATATTTATTTTCATCGTTAAAATTGTTGATAACAAAATTATCTTTCGTCCATTCCAAATATGTTTTTGAAAGATCAACAGAAGTTACAGACGCTGCATTTGCTGAAACAGCACAAACAGAAAATGAACCTGTATAACAAAATAAATTCAATACATGTTTTTGTGCCGATTCCTTGCGCACCATTTCTCTAGTAATGCGATGATCAAGAAATAAACCCGTGTCTAAATAATCAGTTAAGTTGATTAAAA
>JBDUBY010000058.1:0-6927 GCA_040003735.1 Parafilimonas sp. | reverse complement strand
AGGAAAAAATTGTTCCCGATATTGTTCCAGACCAGGATAATGGCACTGTAGATGTGAACTGGCAGGTGGAAGAAAAATCCGGCGACCAGCTTGAATTAAGCGCAGGTTTTGGCGGTGGAATCGGCGTTACAGGAACACTTGGCGTTACGTTTAATAATTTCTCCATCAACAATATTTTCCGCAAAGCAGCATGGGATCCGTTACCGGTTGGCGATGGCCAAAAGTTAAGTGTACGTGTTCAAAGTAATGGCCGTGCTTATCGTTCTTATAATGCTTCTTTCACTGAACCATGGCTTGGTGGTAAAAAAAGAAATGCATTGACAGTAAGTGTTTATGACACAAAATTTGCAAATGCGTATGATCCTAGAACTGGTACATATGAAAAACTAGCGGCTGATACTTCTTTCTTCCGAACCACAGGGTTTTCTATCGGGTTATCAAAACAATTAAAATGGCCTGATGATTATTTTTCTGCCGGTGTTTCTCTTGAATATGCACGTTACCAGCTTAAAAATTATTATATAGATCCAACCAACCTTCCTGGTTTTAACAACGGGTTTTCTAATAACATAGGGTTGAAATTTACGTTGCAACGTTATTCTGAAGATCAGCAAATATTCCCGAGAACAGGTTCAAACTTCCTGTTAACATTACAGGCTACACCGCCATTTTCTTTAATTGATAAGAAGATACTTAACTGGTCAAATCCGTATACATTAATTGAATATTATAAATGGCGCTTTACGGGAGAATGGTATGTGCCGATAGGAAAGCCAACCGGGCCAGACAGGAACAAGCAGTTTGTTTTGAAACTGGCAGCTAAGTATGGTTATATTGGCAGGTACAATTCTAATCTTGCTATCTCGCCGTTTGAGCGTTTTCAGCTTGGTGATGCAGGTTTAAGCAACAGCTATGCTTTGTTGGGTTATGATATTATTGCGCAACGTGGTTATCCTGTTTATCAAACTTCAGATCCAAGAATAAACCCTGATCAGCAGGGTGCTTCAGAATACTTTACCATCTTCAATAAATATACACTTGAGTTGCGTTATCCGTTTGCATTAAACCCAAGCAGTACTATTTATGCGGAAACGTTTTTTGAAGCAGCTA
Source organism: Parafilimonas sp. (assembly GCA_040003735.1). Lineage (GTDB taxonomy): Bacteria > Bacteroidota > Bacteroidia > Chitinophagales > Chitinophagaceae > Parafilimonas. Next base: position 5,817 of record JBDUBY010000058.1, on the reverse strand, counting down.
ATGGTTGGTATAGCTTCAAGGATTATAATCCATTCAGGTTGCGCCGTTCTGTTGGCGCGGGTGTGCGTTTCTTCCTTCCAATGTTTGGCTTGCTCGGCTTTGATTATGGTATAGGATTAGACAGGTATGGTCCAAATCAAACCTTTAAAGATGTTTCAAGATTTACATTTATGTTGGGTTATGAGCCGGATTAATTTACATTTAACATCCTAAAATTAAAAACCATCAAACTTTTCTTGTCATGAAAAACATATCACTTATAACATTGCTGTTGATTGGTTTTGCATTCAATAGCCATGCACAGAAATATGCTATTATTGATACAAAATATATCCTAAGCAAATTACCTGAATATGTGGATGCTGATAAAAAACTCCAGGCAATAAGCGATCAGTGGCAGAAAGAAATTGATAATATGCAGTCACAGCTTAATGATATGTATAAAAATTATGATGCCGAACAATATATGTTGAGTGATACATTGAAGAAAAAAAGGGAAGACGAATTGTTCAATAAAGAAAAAGAATTAAGAGACTTACAGAAAAAAAGATTTGGCTACGAAGGTGATTTATTTAAAGAAAGAGAAAGAATTGTTAAGCCGATACAGGATAAAGTTTATAACGCTGTGCAAAAATTGGCGGTTGCACATGGCTATGATTTTGTATTGGACAAAAGTGAAGGAATTACTATTATATTTGCCGACCCAAAATTAGACCGCAGTAACGATATACTGCAGCAACTCGGGGTAAAGAATTAAAAACCTATAAATTTTAAACAATAACAAATGAAGAAAGTTTTCCTGGCAGCGGTTTGTGCTACTGCCTTATGTTTTGGGTTCACAACAGCTAATGCCCAAACTGCTACTGCATCTAAAGTAGGTGTTTTTGATCTTGATCTAATGGTTCAGGCAATGCCGGAATATCGTGGTATTGATAGTATGGTTCAAAGTTATGAAAGAGATACACTGGGCACAGAATACCAGATTTACCAGGGTGAATATCAAAGACTGGATAGTACACTTAAAGCAGATTCTGCAAAAGGTGTTTCAAAAACTATCATGGATTATAATAACCAGCAAAAACAACAAATGACGTATAACCTGGTTTATTGGCAGCAGATCGCACAACAAAAATCTGAGAGTTACCGTAGCAATTTAACGGCTCCGCTTTATCAGAGAATAATTGCTGCTTATAAAAAGGTACTTGCTGTAAAAAAATATACCCTTATATTAAAGCCTAGTGCACTTGAACTTGGTTCTAATGTGGAAAATATATTTCCATTAGTTGCCAAAGAAATGAATATTACATTGCCACCTGGAATGACCGGTGATTTCAACCAGGCTTTACAAGAGCCGACAGGAAATGGTGCACCAAGAACAGGAAAACCTTAATAGATAATAATTTTCTATAAAAAAAAGGTTGCTTTATAGCAGCCTTTTTTTATTTACAATACTTACGTTTTATAATACACTGCCATTTACAATCAAAGTTCAAAGAGATGATAAATCAGGCACAAGTCGTATTAGAAATTATATACAATACTCACGCCTTTCGCATCTTGCCATAATGCAGGCGAAATAGTTACCCGATCGAAATTTTTATTTTTATGAAGTTCAGGAAAGAGAATTCCGGATGCAGCACCAATTGCATAGCCTAAGATATTATCACTTAAAAAATGTTCGCCGGATTTATAACGGTAATAGCCAGTAACGGCTGGCAAAGCTGCGGAAACAATCCATACGTAAGGTTTTAGTTTAGAATCAGGATGAAGATCGCTAAAAACCTTTGCCGCAAAAAAACTTGCACTTGCTGTTGCTGCAGTGTGGCCTGCATAAAATGAACGTTGAGAATTCTTGCTTTCACGCTTATCTAATGGTGCTCTTATATTTCCGTTTTTATCAGGATAAACCAATGGCCTGCTTCTTTGTACATTGCCAGCTGTCATTGTGTAAAGTGCCGCAGTAATAGCAAGTGATTCAGTGTACATTACCAAAATTTTTCCTGCTTGTTGCCGTTCAGTTTTATCAGCAATCACAAATAATATAGGCATTGCAAAACCAGTAAAAAATGGGTAATAACTAATATCATTAGCTTTTTCTGAATAATAACCTGCATTGCCGCGATCAAAGCCGGGAATATCACTTCGCTTTTTAGCGTTAACCTCTGCTAAGTTTAAGCTGTCTTTATTTTGAATAAAATGCAAACCAAGAACACTCAATCCTAAACCGGCACCCGTAACAGGAGCATCAACTTTCCAGCTTATATGATAAACATCTTTAGCATTAAAAGAGGATGAAGTATTTGTCTGGCAAAAAATATTGGTGAGAAAAGCACTCATAACAATACAACAGCTAATGAAGTATTTCAATTTAAAAGATTTTGATTGATTAAATAATCAGTCTTCCCAAACCGTAAGCCCTTCGCTGCAATTAGCGCAGATATCGATGTTTTTACGGCTTTTCATTAATTCACTTCTAAATTGTTTATAGTTATTATTGTGCCAGATTTCTTTAAAGGATTGAGTTTGCAAATTGCCAAGCCTGTGCATCGCATCTTTATCAAAACAACAGGGAACTACCATTCCATCCCATGTTATTACGTTTGCATGTTGCAATTTCCAGCAATGATTTTTCATGCCGCTTTTGCTTTTCATTTTGCCATCAGAACCTTTGCGGTAACGGCTGTATTTATCTATGGTTGGAATTAAATTATGCGGATCATTTTCATAATCGTAAACCTGCGCAGTTTTAAAACGAACCTGGTCAACACCAACTTCTTTTGCAAGCTTTTTTATGTCTTCAATTTGATGTTCGTTTGGTTTAACAACAAGAAACTGGAAAAAAACAAAAGGCGTTTTGCTTTTTAATTCTTTCTTCCATTTTACAATATTGCGTGCACCTTGTAAAACTTTTTCAAGGTTGCCACCAACACGATATTGTTTATAAACATCCTGCGTTGTGCCATCAATAGAAATTATTAACCGGTCCAAACCGCTTTCAATTGTGCGCTTTGCTTTTTCATCATTTAAATAATGAGCATTGGTTGATGTGGCTGTATAAATGCCTTTATCATGCGCATATTTCACCATTTCTAAAAAATCAGGATTCAAAAATGGTTCACCCTGAAAATAAAAAATCAAGTATAAAAGCTCTTTATAAATTTCATCAATAGTTTGATGGAAAAAACCTTTTTTAAGCATTCCTGTTGGACGCGTAAAAGCACGCATTCCACTTGGGCATTCAGGGCAGCGGAGATTGCACGATGTTGTAGGCTCAAATGAAACTGATATTGGATAACCCCATTGTACCGGCTTTTTAAACAACTTGCTTAACTGGTAACTTGTTACCACCTTTACGGCATTAAAACTGCGGCGAAAGGTGAGTTTCGATAAAAGATTTTTTGTATCGTTCCAGTTAAAGTATGCCATAAGAAGCTGTAAAATTACAACTATCAGTTTTAATGAAATGTTTATAAAGTCAGCAGCTTGTCATAAGATATACATCAAAAGAAATATTTTTGATCAGCAGTTATAAGCTGCTAAAACAAACGCCATGAAATCATTCATAATTTTAATTGTAGTTTTTTGTATTGTAATAAATAGTTTTTCTCAAAATGATGTTGTTGAAAGAACAAATGAGATCGCACAAATTGAAAAATCAAAATTTAATGCATCTGCCAAAAACGAAAATCTATCGCTTGCATCAAATAATTTTACCGTTACATATTACAGGTGCAACTGGAATATTGATCCTGCAGTTCGCTACATCAGCGGAAGCGTAACATCTTACTTTAAAACAACTTCCATCACCAATAAAATTGTATACGATTTTACAAACCAGCTTACTGTTGATAGTGTAATGTACCATAACCAGCAAGCTTCATTTTTGCAACAATCCAACACAACATTAACTATTACTTTCCCGGTTGAATTTGGTGTGAATAAACTTGATTCTGTTTCTATTTATTATCATGGAGATCCGCCAGCAAGCGGAGATTTTACAGGCGGATTTACGCAAACCACGCATGCAGGAACACCCGTAATATGGACGTTAAGCGAACCTTATGGCGCTGCGGGTTGGTGGCCTTGCCGTAATGGACTTGATGATAAAGCTGACAGCATTGATATTTATATTACGCATCCTTCTCAATACAAAGCTTCTTCAAACGGCGTTTTGGTAAACACGGTTATAAACGGAAGCTCCACTACTTCGCATTATCAATCACGTTATCCAATTGCTTCTTATCTTGTTGCAATAGCAGTAACCAATTACACCGTTTTTACAAATACTGTACAGATTGATGGCAAAACATTGCCTGTAATTCAATATGCTTATCCTGAAAGTGTTTCCTTATTTCAATCAGCAACGCCAGTTGTATTAAATGCGTTGCAGTTGTACAGTAAATATTTTGGTGATTATCCTTTTTTGAAAGAGCGTTATGGACAAACACAATTTAGCTGGGGCGGAGGAATGGAACATCAAACAAATTCTTTTATTGTAAATGCGGGAACTAATTTAATCACGCATGAGTTAGGCCACCAATGGTTTGGAGATAAAGTTACCTGCGGAAGCTGGCAGCATATATGGCTGAATGAAGGATTTGCGCAGTGGCTTGCAGATATGTTTTATACTGAAAAAGTAGATTCTGCAAATTATAAATCTAATGTGCAGGCCGATCTTTTTTATGTTGTTTCGCAAAAAGGCGGAACTGTTTTGGTTGATGATACTACAAACAGCAACCGCATTTTTGATACACGGTTAACGTATGATAAAGGCGCTTTTTTAATTCGTATGTTGCGATGGACGCTTGGCGATTCGCTTTTCTTTAAAGGCATTAATAAATATCTTACAGATCCTAAACTGGCGTATGGTTTTGCACGCACTGCAGATCTGCAACGCAATCTGCAGCAGGCAAGCGGGCAGAATTTAAATTACTTTTTTCATCAATGGTTTTACGGCCAGGGTTATCCTTCATTTACGGTAAAATGGAAAGACTCATCCAATCATAAATTATATTTTTCTGTATCACAAACAACATCGGTTCCTTCTTCAGTAAAGTTTTTTAAAGTGCCCTTGCCTGTGCAGGTGATCAATGGCGAAAAAACAGCCATCATTACATTGCAGTGTACACACAACAATCAAAATTTTGTAGTACAAAACCCGGGGTTTGTTACAAAGAAAATTGTTATTGATCCTGATAAATATCTCATCAGCAAAAACAATAAAGTAATTGCAACAGCAGGTTTGCAAACTGATGAAAATACATCAGCAAAAATTATAGTAAGCCCAAACCCGGTTAATACTATTGCTGAAGTTTCAATACAAAATATTGCAGGCAAAATTCAATTGCAGTTGTTTAATAATAATGGCGCTGTTGTATGGAGCAAACAAATACAAACAAGTGATGCATCAGCACAAATTCAAATTCATTTTTCATCTTTTATAAACGGCACATACCGTTTATTATTAACGGAAGCAAACGGCACGGCACATTCTGTAACAATTGTTAAATGAGTTATTCGTTTTTAATGGTAGCTGAAAATAAATTCAGCGTGCATGGTTAAACGCAAACGTTCAAAAAAGAAATCTAATAATAAAGTTTTTATAATCGTTTCTGCAATTGTTGCAGCGCTTGTAATTTTTATATGGATAATGTATTCTGCCCAACACAAAAAACAAGCAGCACGCTTTGCTTTATATCCTGATTTTGGAATTGAATTGCCGCTGGGTTATAAAATTCATGGTATTGATGTAAGCAGCTACCAGGGAAATATTTACTGGCCTGCTGTTGCAGGTATGCACGACCAGGATGTGAATAT
>JBDUBY010000291.1:0-6948 GCA_040003735.1 Parafilimonas sp. | reverse complement strand
GAAGTATATGCATCAATATATTGACTAAATGCTGGATCAACATTTATTAATTTAGGTTTGCTATTGCATGATAAAATGACAATAATTAACAATAAAAAATTGATACGGTTTAATGCCGCAGTTGTACAATGAACTTTCATATAATAAAGGAAGCTTTTGAAGTTGATGAATTGGACGCCCTAAATTAATGAAGTGTTTGAATTGATGAAAAAGAATTATTTGTTAATGACATTGAACTAACATAATAAAAGATTCTTGCTGGTTGCAGTAACGAATTTGTTGCTATGAAAAAATGCTGTACAAGTGAGTGACACAAGGAACGATGCCATAATATTCACTGCTGACAAATAAAAATTAATTATCCACTAACGAAGCTGTTATTTCATTCAATTTCTGTACGCGTTCTTTAAAGCCGGTTTTAATATTATTTCTTATTGTGTGAAGATTTGATAATGCTGTTTCAATCTCATCAGGCAACACTTCATTAAAAAATTCCTTTAACCTTCTTGCGAGTGTTGGCGACTTGCCGTTAGTTGAAATGGCAATTTTTATATCTCCTTTTGTAATAATGGAACCAAGATAAAAATCGCAGAGCGAAGGTTTATCAGCAGCATTTATCAACTTGCCTTTTTGCTTTGCATCGTATCTGATTTGTTCAGCAAGTTCAATATTATTTACGGCAGCAATAACAAGATCGCATTGATCTAAAAACAACGGTTTATAATCAGCATAAATTAATTGTATGTTGGGATGTTGAAATGATAGTTCTTCAATTTCAGGCTTAAAAAAATTTGCTACAATTCTTATTCGCGTGTTGGGTGAATTTGCAAGTACTGTATTTAATTTTTCAAACCCGATTTCGCCGGCGCCGATAATTAATAATTTTAACTCCTCCAGTTTTAAAAAAACAGGAAAAAGGCTGTTTCTTGTTTCAATCATAACTATACAATTTTCTTTCTTACAACGTAATCACCAAAACTTTCATTAAAACTTTTATTGCCTGAAAAATCTTTTAATAATTCATCAAGGCTGTTAAGTATTTCAGCTTCTTCAATATTTTCTTTATAGATTTTATTCAAACGTTTGCCTGTTGCATCTCCGCCAATATGCATATTATATTTTCCATATGCAGTACCTACAAAACCAATTTCTGCAGCTACAGATCTTCCACAACCATTGGGGCAACCGGTCATGCGAACACTTAAATCTTCATTATTTAAATTGTATTTATCTAAAAGAATTTCAATCTTATCAATCAATGAAGGAAGATAACGTTGCGCTTCGGCAAGCGCTAAAGGACAAGTGTTGAAAGCCACGCAGGCAACGGCGTTGCGACGAACAGGCGATGCAGTTTTTGTTATTTGTATTATGCCGTATTGTTGTAAAATATTTTCAATTTCAGTTTTATGTTCAGGCTGAATATCGCTAACAATTATATTTTGATTACACGTAAACCTGAATTGCGCTTTGCCTGATTTTGCGATCTCGTAAAATGCTTTTTTAAATTGCACTTTATCATTATCGTACACTCGTCCTGTTTCAACAAATGCAGTATAATAATAAAGTCTTTCATGATTTTGGTGCCAGCCATATTCATCATGACGAATCGTAAAATCATATTTTTTTTCTTCCTGAAATTGTATATCACTTCTTTGTTCAACTTCATTTTTAAAAACATCAATTCCCATCCGGTCAATCGTATATTTTAGTCTCGCAAACTTTCTGTCTTCACGATTACCAAAATCTCTTTGCGTTGTAGCAATTGCATATACGGTTTTAAATAATTCATCTTTATTTACAAAACCAAGCATACTCGCAAGTCTTGGATATGTTGCAGCATTTCCATGCGTCATTCCCATTCCACCGCCGGCGCTAACATTAAATCCAATTAAATTATTGTTTTCAATGATAGCAATCAGGCCAACATCATTTGTAAAAACATCAACATCATTATAAGGCGGAATGGCTATAGCAATTTTAAATTTGCGTGGAAAATATCTATCTTGATAGAGTTTATCTTTTTCCTCATCAGCAGAAATTTTTTCTTTATCAAGCCATATTTCGTAATACGCATTTGTTTTAGGCAACAACAATTTGCTAAGTTTCTCAGCATACAAAAATATTTCTTTATGTATCGCGCTAAACCTTGGATGCGCACTTGCAATCACATTTCGATTTACATCTCCACAAGCTGCAATACTGTCTAATTTTACAGTATCAAATTCTTTTATAGTTGGTTTAATATGATGTTTTAATACGCCATGCAATTGTATGGTTTGGCGCGTGGTAATTTTAATAACCGGGCTTGCATATTGCTCACTTACTTCATGCAAAGCGAGCCATTGTTGCGCAGAAAGAAAACCACCGGGCAAACGCAAACGAATCATATAAGAATATAATTGCTCCAACTTTTTTGCAGCACGTTCTTCCCTCCTGTCGCGATCATCCTGCATGTACATTCCGTGAAATTTTATTAATGCACGGTCGTCTTCACGTATTGCGCCGGTATGTTCGTCAAGCAAACTTTCTTTTAATGTGCCACGCAAACTGTTGCTTTCTTTTTTTATTTTTTCTATTGCGGATTCTGCCATGTATAATTTATTGAATAATTATTTTTATGATACCAGCTTTTGTATTTAACTCATCTTCGTTGTGTCACTCCCTTGTACTGATGTTTTTTATAGCAACTTTAATACACATCTTTTGCATATCTGCCTTCTTCTTCAAGCATGCTTAAAAAGTTTTCTGCTTCACTTTTGTCAAGTTTAGCTTCTTCACTAATAACATTAATCAATGTTGCTTCAACATCTTTTGCCATTGTGTTTTTACATCCACATATATATATGTATGCGCCATTTTCAATCCAGTTAAACAACTCTTTCGATTGTTGCATCATGCGATGCTGTACATACAATTTTTCTTTTTGATCTCTCGAAAAAGCGGTATTGATTTTTGTAAGCGAACCTGTTTCAAAAAAAGAAAGCATTTCACTTTGATATAAAAAATCTGTATGAAAATGCTGATCACCAAAAAACAACCAGTTTCTACCTGAAGCACCTTCATCATCCCTGTGAAAAATAAAGGAACGGAACGGCGCAATGCCTGTTCCAGGTCCGATCATGATGATATCTTTATCTGTACCAGGCAAATGAAATCTTTCATTTGAATTGATATAGAATGTTACCTCATCTCCATCATTCAAACCAGCAAAATGATTGCTGCAAAAACCATATTTCTTTTTATCATTTACTAAAAATTTATTACGGCCAACAGTAATATGAATTTCATTATTTCCATGTGCATAAGGCGATGATGAAACAGAATATAAGCGTGGTGTGATAGGTTCAAGAATCGCAATAAAATCTTCTAAAGAAACATCTTTATTAAAAGGATAAAGTGCCAGGATATTTTTAAGATCAAGCCTTACAGATGGTAGTTCAGATTGTATAAGCTTCGCATATTTTTCAACAATACGCAAAGGCATATACAAAATATTAAGTTTGGTTTTGAACAGATCAAACAACGTAATTGTTTCATTTTTATAATCAATTGTCTGATTCTTATTTGCACTTAACAAACTGATGATCTCAAGCACATCTTCATCAGCATTTGGGGGAACAATTCCCAACGCATCACCAGGCAAATAATAAATTGCTTCATCAGTTCCTATTTCAATATGCCATGTTTCTTTTAACGAACCGCGATCATTTAAATTGATATGCGTTTTCACAACACCTTTATAAAAACGCTTTCCATTTTTTGTTGCGTGTTTTGGTTGAGGTTTTGGCAACAACGCATTGGCAACAGTTGGCAGGTTATTTACAACATTATTTATCCACGCATCAGATACAGCATAAATATCAAGATCTGATTTTTCTATTGGCAAAACCTGGATTGCACCAAACTCTTTAAACTTCAAATCAACATCTTCACCTGCTTTACAAAACAAAGGATAAGAGCTATCACCCAACGCTAACACAGCATATTTCAAATTTGAAAAATCATGTGATTTTTTATATAAATGATCATAGAATCTTTTTGCGGCGGCCGGTGGTTCACCGTCGCCATGCGTGCTCATTACAATAAATACAAGGCTTTCTTTTTTCAGGTTATCAGCGTTGTATTGATCCAATGCTTTAAGCGTTACCTTATGTTGTTTACCTTTTAAAACAGATGCCAGCTTCGATGCAATTTTTTTTGAGTTGCCTGTTTCAGTTCCATATAAAACAGAAATAGTTAGCTTTTCTGTTGATATAATATTTTCAGTGAAAGCTGGCGGTGCAGCAACAGCATTTTTTTCAGAAATGCCGGCAAGATAGCCGCTCATCCAAATGATTTCATCTCTTGATGATTCGTGAATAATATTTTTAAATGATTGAAGTTTTTGTTCAGTTAACATGCGCTGTATTTTTTTGCAGGATGAAAGATTTTATTTTTAAATAGCTTGTTTCTTCTTCAACACTTCTGAAATAATTCGAAGAAATGTTTGATTCATTGAACCATGAAAACTGTTTATGTAAAAGAGCGACTTTGCCCATGATCACAATAGAAGGACTCGTGAAATTCTGACCTGGATCATTTAAAAAAGATTGCAATGTAAATGACTGTACTTTTTGATTTGGCGTGGTTGCCTGCTCTACAACAATAAAAGGAATATTCGTTTCAGCACCAGCTTGTAATAAATTCTGAACTATTGAAAGAAGGTTATTACTGCTCATATAAAAAACGAGTGTTTCTTCGAATGCAGCAAGATGGTTCCAGTTTTCATCACTAATAATTGTGTTTTTATAGTAGGTTAGCAACTGCGCTCCACGCGAATAACCACGTGCTGTAAGCGGTACACCAGTATAAGCAGAAGCGCCTGAAGCTGCAGTTATGCCGGGAATAATTTCATAAGCAATATTATTTTCGGAAAGTGTTTTTAATTCATCGTAGACATTTGAGAAAAAAGCAATATCACCACCTTTTAAGCGAACCACTTTTTCATATAAATGCGCAAACTGAACAAGCAATGCGTTAATATCTTTTTGCTGGTATGATTTTGAATTTCCACCTTGTTTACCTACATCAATTATTATTGCATTTGTGTTTGCATATTGTTCAATTATTTCATCGCCTGCCAAACGATCTGTAATAATTACTTCGGCCTGTGATAAAAGTGTTGCTCCTTTTACTGTTATAAGATCAGCATTACCGGGACCTGAGCCAATGAAATAAACTTTGGAAGAATTGTTGGAGGTATTTTGCTTTTGCATGTATAAAAATTTTGAATAAAAGAATTGTTGGAAGGAGGAATGCAATGAATGCTGATAGATGTGGATTCAATCAACAACAACATTTACATCGAACAGATGTATAGTTGCACATTCGTATTAAAGTACTTGCATTAGGGAAACGCAAAGACTTTGCTTTAAACTGAAAACAATATGTAACTGAATATATCATAAAACAAAAAACCTTCTCTTGTGGAGAAGGCTTTATATTTTTTTGCTTATTTGTTTAGTTAATCGCAAACCAATTTCCTTCCCCGTGGAGATATGTTACACATACAACAACAAATGAAAGAAGGATTATACATTGCTTGTTTTGAAACACAAATATAGAATGCGATTTATTATAAATTTAAAAAATTGATAAATGAATTTATAATTTATGATAACAAATGTTTGTTTTTGCTGAATAGAATTCATGCAGTTGAAGGGAGTGACACAACCGTGATGAGTAAACATTCGATGCCCATTACATAAAACAAATCGTCGCAAATTTTTATAGAACTATTTTAAAAGCAACTGCATACTTTCCCACAATTTCATTTTGAAGTTTTACAGGAATCTTTAATGAAGTTGAACCATCCTCTGCTTTAAAATTTATTTTTTCTTTGGGTGCATCCAAACAAGTTATTTTACTTTTTTTATTCAATACAATATTTTTTAAACTGATTGATGCAGGCAACATTATATCATCATTTTTATCACTTAAGACATAAATAAACATTGTTTTTTTATCTTTCGATTGCAGGTATAAAATATTACCATCTTCATAAGGCGCCAAAGGAATTGTTGCATAAACAGCTTCGCCATGCACCTTCATCCATTCTCCAATTTCTTTTAAACGGCTATATGCAGTATCACTATAATCACCTAATGGAGATGGCCCGATGTTCAATAATAAATTGCCGCCACGCGAAACAATTTGTAACAATAAATGAATGATAGTTTTGGTTGATTTATACGTATCGTTTGGCACATAGCTCCATGAATTGCCCATAGTAATACAACTTTCCCACGGGTAAGGCAACGGTTCTTTTGGAACAGTTTGTTCAGGCGTTACATAGTTTTCATATTCACCGCTTACCGTTCTGTCCACTACCATTAAACCCGGCTGATAACTTCTTGCCATTGTTGCAATGCGCTTCATATCAATATCCTGGTCATACTTAATTCCACGCTGCCATTCAACACTTGTATCAACACTTGATAATGGCCTTACCCAACCGCCATCCAGCCACAACACATCAACCTTTCCATAACCTGTCATCAGCTCTTTTATTTGATTATAAGTATAATCTTTAAACGCGTTCCATCGTTCAGGATATTTCTTTGGATCATAATTTACGTTCCTGTCTTTTGGCGGAAAATATGGCCACCAATAATCAGGACTATGCCAATCAGGTTTTGAAAAATAAGCGCCAACCATAAAATTATCTTTCCTAAATGCATCAAATATTTCTTTGGCTACATTGCTTCTTGGATTGGATGAAAAAGGTGTTTTTGTTGAAGTGATTTTATAATCTGTTTGCTTTGTATCAAACATGCAAAAACCATCATGATGTTTTGTGGTGAAAACAACATATTTCATTCCTGCATCTTTTGCTGCAGCGGCCCATTTATCAGGATTAAAATTTACAGGGTTAAATGTTGTTTGCAAATTTTCATACGCTTTTACATA
>JBDUBY010000010.1:0-23114 GCA_040003735.1 Parafilimonas sp. | reverse complement strand
CGGTTGTTTGCAGGATGGATTTCAGAAATGCATCCGGCGATGAAGTATTTCGCGTTACAGCACGTAAAGATGAATGGGGTGAAATTGCAAATTCATCAGACGGTAAAACGGGTTGGATTTGTAATGAATGCCGGTTTGAAAAAAAGGATGCAAAAGATTGGATACTTGAAGGCACCACAAAAGTGAACCGTCAATCTGTTATCGCACAAAATAAATATGTTGGCTTACAAAAACCACCGGAATTTTTAGAAGAAATAATGCATGATGTGAAACCAAGATACATGCTGGACATACATAATGTAAGTGAAGTGAATGAACCTGAAATAAGATTGGATTTGATTGAAGGCCCTGCACACAGCGAAGATTTTGAAATAGCTGATGAAAAACGTATTGAAAAGAATAATGATTAAAAGATTTTTTGAATGATTCATCTTCTTACAATAGATTGGTTTTTGTTAATTGAAAAATTAATTCTTATTGCAATTGTTGTAATGGCTTCATTGTTTGTTGCCATGTATTCAACTTATGCTGAAAGAAAAATAGCTGCATTTATGCAGGACAGAATTGGCCCAAACCGTGCCGGCCCATTTGGAATTTTACAACCGCTTGCAGATGGGATGAAACTATTTTTTAAAGAAGAAATTATTCCAAACAGCTCTAACAAAATTTTATTTATTCTTGGTCCGTCATTGGCAATGTTAACTGCGATGATGACTTGCGCTGTTGTGCCCTGGAGTGGCGATCTCAATTTATTTGGCAGAACAATTCCTTTGCAAATTGCTGATGTAAACATTGGAATATTGTATGTGTTTGCAGTTGTGAGTTTAGGTGTATATGGCCTTATGATCGGCGGCTGGGCATCAAACAATAAATTTTCTTTACTTGCTGCTTTGCGCGGCGCAAGCCAGGTAATAAGCTACGAGCTGGCAATGGGTCTTTCGTTCATTGCTTTATTAATGATGACGGGCAGTTTAAGTTTAAAAACAATTGTTGAACAACAAATGCAATCGCATTGGAATATCTGGTATCAGCCACTTGGGTTTTTAATATTTTTTGTGTGCGCATTGGCTGAATGTAATCGTACACCTTTCGATTTGTCTGAAGCTGAGAGCGAATTAAACATGGGTTATCACCAGGAATATTCGTCGATGAAATTGGGTTTTTATTTGTTTGCTGAGTATGTAAATATGTTTATCAGCAGCGCAATTATGGCAACTTTGTTTTTTGGTGGCTACGATATTCCTTTCTTTAATGAATCAGCACATACAGATTGGGGAAATTGGTTAGCCATTGCCGGCGTTGTTTGTTTCATGATTAAGATTTCGATTTTTATATTTTTATTCATGTGGATACGGTGGACTGTGCCAAGGTTTCGTTACGATCAGTTAATGAATCTTGGATGGAAAAAATTAATTCCTTTAGCCTTGGCAAATATGCTGGTTACAGGCGCAGTAATTTTATGGTTGAAAAAATAAACATTAATGAATATTTTTTTAGATAAATCGTTGCCGAAAAGAACCCAGGTAGCTTTGCAGATTTTACGTGTGGTGTTGCTTACTTTATTATTTGGCGGAATTCTTTATGCTTCGATTAATCCATTGGTTGGTGATATAATGTTGTATATAAATATTGGGTCGATTATAATTTTTCTTATTGTTAAAATAATTATTGAGCGCAGAAGAAAAAAAATGATGGCAGAAGAACAGTTGAACAGCATTACCGAACGTACAAGGGAGTGACACAACCGTGATGAGTAAAATTGATGTAGCTGATAAAAAAATAAGTTGAAATTAAAAGATGAAAGATTTAAAAATCGTTGAGATAAATTAGGTTTTGACTTTTTACTTTTTACTTTTGAATTTATAGAATGACGACATTAACAAACAGAGCAAAACCAGTAGACCGCAAACCGATGACTTTCTTAGAAAGCATTTATTTGTGGAATCTTTTTATTGGGATGATGATTACGCTCAAACATTTTTTTAAGAAGAAAGTAACCATTCAATACCCTGAACAAAAAAGACCTTTTAGTCCTGTTTTTCGGGGCGTGCAAATTTTAAATCGCGATGAAGAAGGAAGAGAGCGTTGCACTGCTTGTGGTTTGTGTGCATTGGCATGCCCTGCAGAAGCAATAACAATGGAAGCTGCAGAAAGAATGCCCGGTGAAGAAGATTTATACCATGAGGAAAAGTATGCAGCGAAATACGAGATAAATATGTTGCGTTGTATCTTCTGCGGTTTTTGTGAAGATGCCTGCCCAAAAGATGCAATCTATCTCTCTGAAACATTTGCTCCGGCGGGATATAATCGCAAAAATTTTATTTATAATAAAAAAGATTTGCTAATCCCTGATCCTAAAACACAACCCGAAGAGTTTGCACAAGCAAGAGGGTTAAGAGAAAACAGCAAAAAGAATAAATAACCAATGATTGCTACTGAAATATTATTTTGGTTTTTAAGTGCACTTGCATTATTCAGCGCATTAATGGTTTTGGTAAGTAAAAATCCTGTGCACAGCGTGCTTTGGTTAATCGTTGTTTTCTTCGCTATAAGCGGGCATTATATTTTATTGAATGCACAGTTTCTGGCTATCGTAAATTTAATTGTATATGCAGGCGCAATTATGGTTTTGTTCCTGTTTGTAATAATGTTGATGAATTTAAATAATGAAACAGAACCGCAAAGAAATTCAATGATAAAGCTTGCAGGTGTTGTTGCGGGTTGTTTATTGTTAACGGTAATGGTTTCCGCAGTTCGCTCAGCAGGTGAAATAAATAATAGTACAGCAACAATGAGTGAAGGTAATATTGGATTGATAGAAAATTTGGGAAAGGTTTTATTTACTGAGTATGTTGTGCCGTTTGAGATAAGCAGTGTTTTGTTTTTAAGTGCGATGGTTGGTGCGGTTGTGATTGGAAAGAAGGAATAATAATTCGGCAATTCGATAATTTGGAATTAGCTTATTGCATTGTTGAATTGTCAAATTGATAAATTGTCAAATTGATTTATGCCGATTCAGTATTATATAATTTTAGCAGCAGCGCTTTTTTGTATTGGCGTGGTTGGCGTGTTAATTCGCCGCAATGCCATTATTGTTTTTATGTGCATCGAGTTAATGCTGAATTCAGTAAACCTGATGCTGGTTGCGTTTTCAAAAATGCATTATGCATTAGGTAACGCAACTAATAAAGGTGAGCCAATTAATATTGGTACAGATGCGCAATTGTTCGTGTTTTTTATAATGGTAGTTGCAGCAGCAGAAGTAAGTGTAGGTTTGGCAATTATTGTTATGATGTATCGAAATGTACATTCAACAGATGTGAATTTTTTAAACAGGCTGAAGAATTAAAAATTAAATAAAAAAAGTAATTCCGCACATACGGGATGAATTTTTGACTTATGTTAGTTTACTTAGTTCCGCTTTTTCCTTTACTTGGTTTTTTACTGAACGGTTTGTTCAGGAAATCATTGTCTAAAAGCATTGTTGGTATTATTGGCAGTGGCGCAATTCTCGCTTCATTTATTGTAAGTTGTATTTTGTTTTTTGATGTAAAGTCAGGCGGTGCTTTACAGGTTCAACCTTTGTTTCAATTCATTAATATTTCTTCTTTTAAAATTGATTTTGCTTTCCAGGTTGATCAGCTTTCGGCTTTATTCTTATTAATAATTACCGGTGTTGGATTTCTTATTCATGTGTATTCAACATCATACATGCACGATGAAAAGAATGAACATTTTGCAAGATATTTTTCTTATTTAAACCTGTTCGTTTTCTCAATGTTATTCCTTGTGTTGGGAGCGAATTATGTGATTATGTTTATTGGTTGGGAAGGTGTTGGTTTATGTTCTTATTTATTGATTGGATATTGGTTTAAAAATGATAATTATAACTATGCGGCAAAGAAAGCTTTTGTAATGAACCGCATTGGCGACGTTGGTTTCTTACTTGGAATTTTCTGGTTGTTATCAAAGCTTGGAACAGCAAATTACAATGATGTATTTGCAAACGTTCATCAGCTTTCATCAACCGATATTACCGGTATAACTGTTTTATTATTTATAGGTGCAATAGGTAAAAGCGCACAAATTCCTTTATACACATGGTTGCCCGATGCAATGGCTGGGCCAACACCGGTTTCTGCATTAATACACGCTGCAACAATGGTAACTGCAGGCATTTATATGGTTGCACGAAGCAATGCTTTATATTCTTTAAGCGCTGTTGCTGAAAACTTAGTTGCCATTGTTGGTATTGCAACTGCTTTGCTTGCTGCAACAATTGCTATCAAACAAAATGATATTAAAAAAGTGTTAGCGTATTCAACAGTTAGCCAGCTTGGTTATATGTTTTTAGGCTTGGGTGTTGGTGCTTACACAGGTTCAGTATTTCATGTAATGACGCATGCTTTTTTTAAGGCACTTTTATTCCTTGGCGCAGGCTCTGTTATTCACGCATTGCATAACCAGCAGGACATGCGTTATATGGGTGGATTGAGAAAATATCTGCCTGTTACGCATATTACCTTTTTGGCTGGCTGTCTTGCTATATCCGGTATTCCACCGTTTAGCGGTTTCTTTTCAAAAGATGAAATTCTTGCAGCTGCTTATGCAAATCATCACGAAGTATATTGGGCTCTTGGTGTTGTCGGTGCAGGAATGACGGCATTCTATATGTTCCGTTTATATGCAACAACTTTTTTGGGTGAATTTCGTGGTACTGAAGAACAAAAAAATCATCTGCACGAAAGCCCGCTTGCTATTACAATCCCGCTTTTAATTCTTGCGTTACTTGCCGTAGTTGGTGGTTTTGTAAATGTGCCTGGAGTGTTTGGAGGCAACTCAAGCCTGCATCAATTTTTAGCACCTGTTTTAAAAACAGAAAATGTACCGGAATTAACAAGCAGCAAAGATTTTATGCTGATGGGAGTCTCTGTTGGTGTTGCTATACTTGGCATCGTTATCGCGTTAGCAAAATATATTAGGAAGCCTGAATTGAATGAGCCGCAAGGTTTGGGAAAAGTAGTAGCCAACAAATGGTATGTTGATGAAATTTATAATACACTTATTGTAAACCCGCTTTCTTATCTCGGGGCTTTCTTTAAAAACGTAATTGAAAAATCAGGTATCGATGGTTTTGTAAATGGTGTAGGCACATTCATTCAATATTCATCAAGAAGATTAAGATTAGTGCAGAATGGAAAAGTGGGTACATATATTTTATTAATGGTTTTTTCAGTAGTGGTTTTGTTTGTTGTTTTCTGGAATCAAACAAACATTATTGATTTCTTTCAAAAAATATTTTAATAAGCATGATTGCTTTATTACTCATACTTGTTCCTGTTATTGGTGGTTTGATTGCTTTATTTATAAAGAATGAAACCACGGTGAAAGGATTTGCATTACTTGTTTCAATTATAACATTATTGCTTGCATTAGCTGGTGTTTATTCAAATAGTTCAAGCCAGTTACATTACGATATATCATGGATGCCGGATCTTGGAAGTCGTATTACTTTAGGCCTGGATGGAGTGAGTAAAATTCTTGTTTTGCTTACTGCAATATCATTACCAATAATTATTACTGCAACCTATAAAAATACTTATCCTGGTGCTGGAAAATTTTATGGGTTGATGTTCTTATGCCAGGCAGGAATGCTTGGTGTTTTTCTTTCAATGGATGTATTATTATTTTATTTTTTCTGGGAGCTTGCATTAATACCTGCCTATTTTTTATGTTCGATTTGGGGCGGTGAAAAACGTATACAGGTTACATTCAAATTTTTTGTGTACACATTTGTTGGTTCGTTATTAATGCTTGTTTCAATCTTGTTTATCTATTTCAAAACACCTGATCATTCTTTTGCGATGCAATCTTTTTACCATGTAAAACTTTCAGCATCACAGGCGCAATGGATGTTCTGGTTATTCTTTATCGCACTTGCTATCAAAATGCCGGTATTTCCCTTTCACACCTGGCAACCCGATACTTATGAGCAAGCGCCAACTGCAGTCACCATGTTGTTAAGTGGCGTAATGGTAAAGATGGGTGTATTTGCAGTGATACGTTGGTTGTTGCCGATATTTCCGCAAGCATCACAAAACAACAGTTCAATCATTATAATATTTGCAGTAATAGGAATGTTATATGCATCATTAATTGCAATTCGCCAGGATGATATGAAAAGGCTGATTGCATATTCTTCTATTGCGCATGTTGGTTTAATGTGTGCCGCATTATTTTCAAATCAACAGGTTGGAATGCAGGGAGTGATTATTCAAATGTTTAATCATGGCATAGTCATAATCGGGTTATGGATTGTTGCTGATGCAATTGAAAAGCAATTAGGCACAAGAAAGTTCAGTGAGCTTGGCGGGCTCGCACAAAAGGCGCCAACACTGGCAATTTTATTTGTGGTATTATGTTTAGCAAATGTTGCGTTACCATTAACCAATGCATTTGTTGGTGAATTCTTGATGTTTAACGGTCTGTTCCTTTATAATCCTGTTATAGCAGGCATAGCGCTTATCGCAATTATACTGGCTGCAGTGTATACGCTAAACATGATTCAAAAAATATTTTATGGCAATACAGTTGCATTAACTGAAAACGCACATGACAGCAGTTTCAACATTAATGCAGCATTGGTAATATTGGTGATTGTAGTAATTGTTTTAGGTATTTATCCGCAACCGATGTTGAACTTGGCGCAGCAAGGTGCAAACTTATTCATCACCAAAATTCCGTAACAGATTATACATATGAACGCAATTATATTTTCGACAGGCTGGGGAATTGTAATGATGTTTTGCAGTTTTCTTATTAAAAACAAATCCAACTTCAGGCATATTGCTGTTGTTGGTTTGTTGGTGCTGCTTGTTGTAAATATTATGGATACAAATGGCATCGCTGTTTTTCATGTTGATGCAAAAAACATGCTTGCGTATACACGCTTTGGTTTAGTATTTAATTCAATTGCAATTGCTTCAACACTTATTTATGTTTTGCTTACCGGGAAAGATATTGAACGCACAGGTAATTATGTTGCTGAATATTTTATATTGATATTTTTTGTGCTTTGCGGTGTAAGTATTCTTTCTTCTTACAATAATTTACTGATGTTGTTTTTAGGAATTGAAATTCTTACTATTCCATTATATATTCTTACAGGAAGCGACAAGCGTAATCTTAAAAGTAACGAAGCTGCATTGAAATATTTTTTGATGGGCTCTTTTTCAACAGGATTAATGTTAATGGGGATTGCATTAATGTACGGCGGCACAGGAACTTTTTCTTTGGATGTTGTAAGAACGGAAACCGGTTTATATAAAGGCGTTTCATTTTTAGAAATTATTGGTTTATTATTCCTGATGGTTTCCATGTGTTTTAAAGTTTCTGCGGCGCCATTTCATTTCTGGACGCCAGATGTTTACGATGGGGCGCCGGGCGTATTTACTTCGTTCATGGCAACCATTGTAAAAGTTGCAGCCTTTATTGCGTTTCTTAAACTGTGTTATGTAAGAATGATAGAAACTTCCACGGCTATTGACTGGAAATTATTATTTGCCTTTATTATAATTGCAACATTATTATTTGGAAATATTACAGCAATCTTTCAGCAAAGTGTAAAGCGAATGCTTGCTTATTCAAGTATTGCACAAGCCGGTTTTATGTTGTTTGCGTTGTTTAGTTTGAATGAGTATGCAAGTAAAGGATTGCTGCTTTATTCGGCTGCTTATTGCCTTGCAACAATTGGCATTTTTGCCATTCTTGTAAAAATGAAAGACATAACTTTTGAAGGTTATAACGGGCTTGCTAAAACCCAGCCTGTGTTGGCAGCAACAAATGCTATTTTTCTTTTATCACTTGCAGGTATTCCTTTAACGGCAGGATTTCTGGGTAAATATTATATGCTGGCTTCAGTAATTGCAACGGGTTCTTATACATGGCTTGTTGTAGTTGGAGTTTTGTTTGCTGCCGTAAGTGCTTATTATTATTTCCGCGTTATACAGGCGATGTATTTTAAAACCGGTGAGCCGCAAACCGAAACTATTACCGGCAGTTTTAAAATTGGATTAATTGCACTTGCAGCTATAATTATTATTATTGGTGTTTTTCCGCAAGTATTATTTAACTGGCTGTATTTTTAGTTTGATACTTTCAGTGTTTGAAGCTTCATCGTTTTTTTGCCATGAAAAAATACAGTACAAGAGAGTGACACAACCGTGATGCCACAACGTACAATTGCCGGTAACATAAAAATGCCTTTCACATAAAATTCAATCCTGAATAAATTACAACTTGTTATCTTCACATTTCACGATTTACATAAATGACTTTAAAAGATTCTTTCAATCTCGCTTACCGCACGGTGCGCAGTAATAAACTTAGAACAGGAATTACTGTTGCTATTATTGCGTTTGGTATTATGGCTTTAATTGGAATTATTACTGCTATACAATCGATGAATGAAGGTTTGCGTGATAGCTTTTCTACAATGGGAGCGAATGGATTTACGATTTCATTCAAAGAACGTTTCCGGTTTAATGATGATAATGATAATCAAAAAGTTGATAAAACAAAAAAGGCAAAAAAATCAAACCTTGATAAATTCATACAACTATACGAAGCCGAGGGATTTAAAAAGAAGTTTCATTACCCGGCCCTGGTAAGTATTTCGTTAAGTGGTTTTGGTAATTATGAAGTTCATTATAAAGACAAAAAAACAAACCCGAATGTAAGGATGAATGGTGGTGATGAAAATTATTTGGCCGTTAATGGATTTACTATTGAGTCAGGAAGAAATCTTTCAACGCTTGATGTGCAAACAGGCCAGAATGTTTGTATGATTGGAAGTGATGTTGCCACGAAATTATTTGGACAGTTTAAAGACAATGCCGTTGATAAATTTATTAATGTTGGCGGAACACCATACCGCGTTATTGCTGTTTTAAAAGCGAAAGGATCAAGTGCTTTGTTGCGTGCGGATAATGTAATTCTTACTTCGTATAATAATGTAAGAAGAACAGGCTTTGGCAGTAACTCGTTTGTTATTGGTGTTTTGGCAAATGATATTTCCCAAATTGATGGCGCAGTAAATGAAGCCACTTCAGTTTTTAGAAATATTCGAAAATTAATGCCAACAGATGATGATAATTTTGTGATTGAAAAAAGCGATAAGCTTGCAACAACATTTATTAGTTTATTAGGCAGCATACAGGCTGCTGCAGGCGCAATTGGTTTTATTACATTAATTGGTGCGGCTATTGGTTTAATGAATATCATGCTTGTATCAGTAAATGAAAGAACCCGCGAAGTTGGGTTGATAAAAGCATTGGGTGGCAAGCGTAAAAATATTCGTCAGCAATTTTTATTTGAGTCAGTTATTATAAGTTTACTCGGTGCCATGTTTGGTATTATACTCGGTGTAATAATCGGAAATATATTCGCGCTCTTTTTAAATGCCGGGTTTACTGTGCCGTGGGCATGGGTAATTGCCGGTATCATTATTTGTTCTGGTGTTGGCTTGCTTGCAGGTATTTGGCCCGCCGTAAAAGCATCAAGATTAAACCCGATAACAGCATTGCGCTATGAATAATTTCTTGTATAAAAGTTTATCTTAACGCTTTCTAAACGCCGTTCAAATTGGCATATAAAACTCAAAACATTACTTTTGTACGGTTTAATTTTTCAACGCTTGCTATATTACTTCACTTTTGAAAACTAATAAATAATGGCAGATATTTTTGAAAGATTGGTAAAGAATTACGGGCCACTCGGTGAACACAGAGAAAGATCTCATGGTTATTATACTTTTCCAAAACTGGAAGGTGAAATTGGAAACCGCATGAAGTTTCGGGGAAAAGAAATGGTTGTTTGGAGTTTGAATAATTATTTAGGTCTGGCTAACCATCCTGATGTACGCAAAGCAGATACAGATGCAACGGCTGAATTTGGATTGGCATATCCAATGGGTGCACGTATGATGAGTGGAAATAGTATTTATCATGAACAGCTTGAAAAAGAATTAGCCGAGTTTGAAATGAAAGAAGACGTGATTCTTCTAAATTATGGTTACCAGGGAATAATGAGTGCCATTGATACACTTTGCGGAAGGCATGATGTAGTTGTTTACGATGCAGAATCTCATGCATGCATAATTGATGGATTGCGTTTGCATCCGGGACATAGATATGTATATCGCCATAATGATGTTGAAGATTGCGAAAAACAATTGCAACGTGCAGCAGCTTTAATTGAAAAGCAAAACCAGGGTGGCATATTAGTAATAACTGAAGGTGTTTTTGGTATGGCCGGCGACCAGGGAAAACTAAAAGAAATATGCGCTTTAAAAGATAAATACGAATTCAGATTGTTGGTTGATGATGCGCATGGTTTTGGAACGTTAGGCAAAACAGGTGCAGGTGCAGGAGAGGAGCAGGGTTGCCAAGATGAAATTGATTTATATTTTTCAACGTTTGCAAAATCAATGGCTTCAATTGGTGCATTTATAGGCGGCCCGAAAACTATAATTGATTTCATTCGCTATAATATTCGTTCGCAAATTTTTGCAAAGAGTTTACCGATGCCTTTTGTAATTGGTAATTTAAAAAGGTTGGAAATGTTGCGTTCCATGCCCGAGCTAAAAGAAAGGCTTTGGAAGAATGCATTACAGTTACAGAATGGTTTAAAAGAAAGAGGTTTTGATATTGGCAAAACAGATTCAGTTGTTACGCCTGTTTATATGAAAGGCGGCGTACCTGAAGCATCTGCAATGGTTACTGATCTTCGTGAGAATTATAGTATATTCTGTTCGATAGTTGTTTATCCTGTAATTCCAAAAGGCCACATTATTTATCGCTTAATTCCAACCGCTGTACATACAAGAGAAGACATTGAGGCAACACTAACTGCCTTCAGTGAAACAAAAGAAAAATTAGATGCAGGTGCTTATAAAGTAAAAGAAATTGTGCACATGGCTGAAGCGAGGTGATATTGTAATTATATAAGTGCTTATATAAATTCAAAACCTTCTCAGAAACTAGAAGGTTTTTGTTTTTAATGAAGTTAACCATCACTTTAATGCATGGATTGTATTACCAGTTGTGTCAACATCCAATGTTGGAACGTTCGATGCTAACATTCTCGTAATCTTCGTGTTTTGTTATTTAAAATAGCCACTAACATTCCATTGGAGCTTCAGCAGGTTTGTGAGCTTGGTTAAAGATATTTCTTAGAATTTCTAATGTTCAGCACATGCTTATCAGTCACTATTAGCCTAATTCTTTCACAACTTAGCTAAGTCTTCTCAACACTTAGCAGAATGTCCGAAAATAAAAAAGCAGGAAGTTTTACGTTCCTGCTTTTATTAAAATTGATTTATAAAATTTATTCTTCTTCGTCAAAGTTCATTGCTTCGCGGGTTGTTGCTAACAATTCGTATTCTTCTTTGCTTCCTACGATCATGTTTTCAAACTCGCGTAAACCGCTACCTGCAGGGATTAAATGACCTGTGATAACATTCTCTTTCAAACCAAGCATATCATCAGTTTTGCCTTGTATTGCTGCAGAGCTTAACACCTTGGTCGTTTCCTGGAATGATGCGGCTGATATCCAGCTTTGCACACCCAGAGAAGCTTTTGTTATACCAAGAAGAACCGGTCTCGCTGTTGCAGGTTCTGCATCTCTCACATCAACAAGCTTTTTATCTGCACGGCGTAAAGCAGAGTTTTCTTCTCTTAATTCACGCAGTGAAATAATCTGGCCTGAACGAAGTTTAGTACTTTCGCCTGAATCAGTAACCACTTTCTTTTCATAGAGGCGATCATTTTCCTGGATAAAATCAAACCTGTCTTCCAAATCTTCTTCAAGAAATTTACTATCACCAGCATCAACAATTTCTACTTTCTTCATCATCTGGCGTACAATAACTTCAATGTGTTTATCATTGATGCGCACACCTTGTAAACGGTAAACTTCCTGTATTTCATTCACCACATATTCCTGTACTGCAAAAGGACCCTTTATTGAAAGAATATCTGCAGGTGCAGTTTGTCCATCGCTCATCGGTGTTCCGGCTTTTACAAAATCCCCATCCTGAACAAGGATCTGTCTTGTAAGCGGAACAAGATATTTTTTAATGATGCCATCTCTTGCTTCAACAATTATTTCCCTGTTACCGCGCTTGATATTTCCGAAGGCAACAACGCCATCAATTTCAGAAACGATAGCAGGATTGCTTGGGTTCCTTGCTTCAAACAATTCAGTAACACGTGGAAGACCACCGGTAATATCGCCTGATTTACGCAATGTTCTCGGAATTTTTACTATAACCATACCAGCAGTAACTGCATCGCCTTCTTCAAAAATTAAACGGCTGCCAACAGGGAGGTTATAAGATTTTACTTCTTTGCCTTCAACAATAATTGAAGGAATTTTTGTTTTATCTTTTGATTCGATAACCACTTTATCACGGTGGCCGGTTTGTTCATCAGCTTCTTCGCGGAATGTAAAACCTTCGATTACACTTTCAAATTTAATAGAACCTGGAATTTCTGCTACAACCACATTATTAAATGGATCCCAAGTACAAATAGTATCACCTTTTTTAACATTCTGACCGTCTTTAACAGAAAGTGTAGCACCGTAAGGAACGTTGTTGGTAATAAGCAGGCGATCATTTTTAAGATCCATTATTCTTACTTCACCTGTTCTTCCGATTACAACCTGTATTTTATTGCCTTCATTATTTGTTGCGCCAACAGAACGCAAGCCATCGAACTGAATTGTTCCATCAAATTTTGCTACCAAAGAAGATTCAATTGAAGCGCCACCTGCAACACCACCAACGTGGAAGGTACGCAAGGTTAACTGCGTGCCTGGCTCACCAATAGATTGTGCTGCGATAATGCCAACAGCATCGCCTCTTTGGGCGAGATAACCTGTTGCCAGGTTTTTACCATAGCATTTTACACACACACCACGTTTGCTTTCGCAGGTAAGTACAGAGCGTATTTCAACATTCTCAATTCCTGAATCATCAATTTGTTTAGCAACATCAGATGAAATTTCTTCACCGGCATTAATAATTAATTCTTCTGTTTGAGGATCGTAAACATCATGTAAAGATGTACGGCCCATAATACGATCAGCCAAAGATTCAATTATGTCTTCATTATCTTTTAATGCTGAAGTTGCAATACCACGTAATGTGCCGCAATCTTCTTCACTAATTACAACATCCTGCGAAACATCAACTAAACGACGTGTTAAGTAACCTGCATCAGCAGTTTTTAATGCTGTATCAGCCAAACCTTTTCTTGCACCATGTGTTGAAATAAAATAATCCAATACATTCAATCCGCCTTTAAAGTTGGAAAGAATTGGATTTTCAATTACTTCAGATCCTGATGAACCACTTTTTCTTGGTTTTGCCATCAATCCACGAATACCAACCAATTGCTTTACCTGTGTTTTAGAACCACGGGCACCGGAATCAAGCATCATAAAAACAGAGTTGAAACCATGTTTATCTTTTGCCATTTCCTGTATCAATGATTCGGTTATACGCATATCCACACGGCCCCAGATATCAATAACCTGGTTATATCTTTCATTATTCGTGATAAGACCCATGTTGTAGCTTTCGCGTATGTCTTCAACTTCTAATTTTGCGTTTTCGATCATTTCATTCCTTACATTAGGAACAATAAGATCGTTAACACTAAAGCTAAGGCCACCACGGAACGCCATTCTAAAACCAAGTGTCTTTATATCATCTAAGAATTTTGCAGATTTAGGAACATTGGTAATCTTGATGATATCGCCGATTATTTCACGAAGATTTTTCTTTGTTAATAACGCATTGATGAAACCAACTTCTTTAGGAACAAATTGATTGAACATTACACGTCCAACAGTTGATTCAATCACCTTCTTAACAATATCACCATTTTTTTCCCTGATTTCTGTGCGCACTTTTATATGAGCATGAAGATCAACTTTGCCTTCATTATAGGCAATCATTACTTCTTCAAGATTATAAAAAATCTTGCCTTCACCTTTTACAGGTTCTTCAGGTGTGCTTAGTTTGCCTTTTGTTATGTAGTAAAGACCAAGCACCATATCCTGTGAAGGAAGTGTAATTGGGGTACCATTTTGCGGGTTAAGAATATTGTGCGATGACAACATTAATAACTGTGCTTCAAGGATAGCAGCATTACTTAATGGAACGTGAACGGCCATTTGGTCACCATCAAAATCCGCGTTAAACGCTGTGGTTACCAGTGGGTGTAATTGAATGGCTTTACCTTCAACCAGCTTAGGTTGAAATGCCTGGATTGATAAACGGTGCAAGGTTGGAGCACGGTTTAACATTACAGGATGGCCTCTCAAAATATTTTCAAGAATATCCCAAACAACAGCATCTTTTCTATCAACTAATTTTTTAGCAGATTTTACTGTTTTTACAATACCTCTTTCAATTAATTTACGAATGATAAACGGCTTAAATAATTCAGCAGCCATATCTTTTGGCAAGCCACATTCATGCATTTTTAATTCAGGGCCAACAACGATTACGGAACGACCTGAATAATCAACACGTTTACCTAATAAGTTTTGACGGAAACGGCCTTGTTTACCTTTAAGCACATCGCTCAAAGATTTTAAAGCACGTCCGCCTTCAGCTTTAACAGCGTTCGATTTACGGCTATTATCAAACAAGCTATCAACAGCTTCCTGAAGCATACGTTTTTCATTACGAAGAATTACTTCAGGCGCTTTAATTTCCAACAATCTTTTTAACCGATTATTACGAATAATAACGCGGCGATAAAGATCATTTAAATCAGAGCTTGCAAAACGGCCGCCATCCAAAGGAACCAATGGTCTTAATTCCGGAGGAATAACTGGGATATATTGCATAACCATCCATTCAGGACGGTTGCTAATTCTTGTACTAGCATCACGGAAGGCTTCAACAACGCTTAAACGTTTTAAAGCATCAGCTTTACGCTGTTGCGAAGTTTCGTTTGCTGCTGAACTTCTTAAAGAAAAACTCAAATCATCCAAAGCAATGCGAGCTAAAAGATCATGCACCGCTTCAGCACCCATTTTTGCAATAAATTTCTGAGGATCATCATCTGGCAGGTATTGATTTTCTTTAGGAAGATTATCAATTATATCTAAATATTCTTCTTCAGTTAAAAGATCTCCGGTTTGTAGGCCTTTATCTTCACGCATGCCCGGTTGAATAACCGCATATCTCTCGTAATACACGATACTTTCAAGTTTTTTAGAACTTACGCCAAGCAGGTAACCAATTTTATTTGGTAAACTTTTAAAGTACCAAATATGAACTACGGGAACAACCAGTTTAATGTGTCCCATTCTTTCGCGACGAACCTTTTTTTCGGTAACCTCAACACCGCAACGGTCGCAAACAATTCCTTTATATCGTATTCTTTTGTATTTACCGCAGGCACACTCATAATCCTTCACCGGGCCGAAAATACGTTCGCAAAACAAACCATCACGCTCAGGTTTATATGTTCGATAATTGATAGTTTCAGGTTTTAAAACTTCCCCGAAGCTGCGTTCAAGAATACTATCAGGCGAGGCAAGACCAATAGTTATTTTAGAAAAATTTGCTTTTGGACGGTTTTCTTTTTTGATAGCCATATAGAAATTTCAATTTTTCGTTTAATTTATTGGAGCAGCAATCTTTTCAATCTAAACACAAAACATTCACCTGCTTTATACACTAAAGCTTTAGCAATATTGGTTTGTGTGTTGTGTTAGAAAAATGAAATGTGAAAGACGGTTTAATGCTCCAAAAAACATAAGTCGGCAAAGGTAATATAATTTGAGGAAAAAAATGGATTAAAATATAAAAGCTTCTTAAAATTTGAACCAGATAAACATTTTATGGTAAACGGTTAAATTTTTGGCCACCCCCATTCTAAGAAAAAAGGAAAAGCTTTGGCCCACGTAGCCACATCATGTCTTCCATTTTCAAGTTCAAGATATTTAATGTGGTCATCATCGTAGCCTGTTTTTTTTAATTCTTTTATTAAGTCAAGTGTATCGTCAATAGCATCGATAACACCATTTTTATTTCTGTCTGCTGTTTCATCCAAAGTACCACATTCAAAGAAAAATTTCAGCCACGGATAATATTCTCCATTCTTAATTTGCTGATGCATGATGCGGTTTTTATTATCATCATAACCTTCTCTGTAACCTTTACTACGCCACCAAAGTGAGCCGCTAAAAACGCCTACATTGGCAAACTCATTTGCATGATTCCATACAATATCTAAGGCTGTTAAACCACCCAACGAAAAACCTGCAAATGATTTTTCTTTAAATGAAGGCACATTGTAAGTTTCATGAATATGCGGCAACAGTTCATCGAAAACAAAACTCGTATAATCTTTGGCTTTTGCGCCGCGGCCTTTATAATCCGGTTCTTCCGCCACGCCATATTCCATTTTCCTGTCAGGCCCGCAATGAATGCCCACGCATAAAACAGGCTCAATCAATTCCCGTTGTAATAGATCATTTAAAATTTCTTCAAACGGCATTTTGGGAAGATCCTGCCCATCATTTATCATTAAAAGACTCATATTTTCGGGGTTTTCAACACTTACCGGCAAATAAAAATCTACTATAACTTCCCTTTCTAAATATTCAGATTTAAGAATAGTGCGTTCAACAAGAACATTGGTTAATCCGGTTCTTTTGCTCTCCATAAATTTCAAATATAATATAGAGATTGCGCATTAAATTTTTCTTTCAAAAAAATCTATATGCTAATTAGTTTCTTTAATTTGAAGCGGTTATCTTCAATTTAAAATTAAAATTCTTGCATATGAAAAAAATCGGAATCTTGTTTGGACAGGAAAGAACATTCCCTCAGGCATTTATAGAAAGAGTTAACAGCAAAGGTATAGATGGAATTGAAGCAGAAGCAGTAAGAATTGATAAAGTAATGCAAGGTGAGCCAACAGATTATTCTGTTATAATTGATAGAATTAGCCAGGACATTCCATTTTACAGGGCTTTTTTAAAAAATGCAGCACTAACAGGAACCGCAGTAATTAATAATCCTTTTTGGTGGAGTGCCGATGAAAAGTTTTTTAATAATTGCCTTGCTACCAAAATTAATGTTCCGGTTCCCAAAACAGTTATTCTGCCTTCAAAAGATTTGCCGCAGGACACAAATGATCAATCTTTTTCAAATCTTGCTTATCCTTTAGACTGGGATAATATTTTCAAATATGTTGGTTTCCCGGCTTACATGAAACCATTTGCAGGCGGCGGATGGAAAAATGTTTATAGGCTTGACAGTATGAGTGATTTTTTTGCCAAGCATGCAGAAACAGGCCAGTTAGTAATGCTTTTGCAGGAAGAAATTGTGTTTGAAGAATATTATCGTTGCTATTGTATTGGTGGAAAGCATGTTCGCATCATGTCTTATGAACCTCGTAATCCGCATCATCTTCGTTATTCAGCAGACTTTAAACCAGATGCAGAAAAATTGCAGGAAATGGAAAACATTGTGTTAAGCATCAATAAATATTTAGGTTACGATTTTAATACTGTTGAATTAGCATTGCGTGATGGCGTGCCTTACGCTATTGATTTTTGTAATCCCGCACCTGATGCAGACCGTAACAGCGTTGGTGAAGAAAATTTTGCATGGGTTGTTGAAACCGCTGCTAATTATGCCATCGAGAAAGCGCAATTGTATGAAGAAGGAAAAGATAGTTTAACATGGGGTGAATATGTAAAAACAAGTGCAAACAAGCAACCACTTCAAGGTTAATTTTTCAATTCTAATAACGATTATTAACGAATCATCAGAATAATTGTATGTCACATTTAAGCTATAAACATTTTACACTTGGCGTTGAAGAAGAATACATGGTGGTTGATCCGCAAACACGTGAATTAAAAAGCCATGAACAGAAAATTGTAAACGAAGGCCATAAAATTATTAAAGATAAAGTAAAGGCAGAAATGCACCAGGCCGTTGTAGAAGTGGGTACAGATATTTGCCAGGATATTGAAGAAGCGCGCCGCGATGTAACCATATTGCGCACAACAATTTCACAAATTGCAGAAAGCCTCGGTTTTTGGATGGGCGCATCAGGCACACATCCTTTCAGCCATTGGGAAAGACAATTAATTACGGATCATGTTCGCTATAATCAAATTGTTGATGAATTGCAGGAAGCAGCACGCAGTAATTTAATTTTTGGATTGCATGTACATGTTGGAATGGAAGACCGCAAAATGGCCGTTCATATTGCAAACTCTGCAAGATATTTTTTGCCGCATGTGTATGCTTTAAGTACAAACTCACCTTTTTGGGAAGGCCGGCAAACCGGCTATAAATCCTTCCGCACAAAGGTTTTTGACAAATTTCCACGCACAGGTATTCCTGATTATTTTGAAAGTATTGAGGCTTATGATAATTATGTAAACCTTCTTATAAAAACAAATTGCATTGATAACGCAAAAAAGATTTGGTGGGATTTAAGAGTGCATCCATTTTTTAATACAGTTGAATTTAGAATATGTGATGTGCCGATGACGATAAATGAAACAATAGCAATAGCAGCGTTATTCCAGGCAATATGTGTTAAACTTTATAAACTGCGTTTAGAGAATTTGAATTTCATTATTTATCCCCGTGCATTAATAAATGAAAACAAATGGCGCGCAGGCCGGTATGGAATTGATGGAAGCCTTATTGATTTTGGCAAAGAAGCAGAAGTAAATACCCGTGTTTTAATTTATGAATTATTAGACTTCGTAGATGATGTGGTTGATGAGCTTGGCAGCAGGCATGCAATAAGTTATGTTCATAAAATGATTGAGCAAGGTACTGGCGCAGACAGGCAGCTTATTGTGTATAACGAAAATCAAAATCATAAAGATGTAGTTGATTACATTCATTCGCAATTTTTAGTGCAATAATTTTTATTAAAATAAAAGAGCTGCCTTTTTGAGAAAGAAGCAGCTCTTTTTATTTCTATTTGGCTACAATCATTTTATTACTTGCTACGATTGCATTATCAATAATCAAACTGTAGTAATAAGTTCCTGATGCAAAAGCACTGCAGTTAATATTTACATAATTGCTGTTGGCATTAAGCTGAACTTGCTTAATAATTTTTCCATCAGCATTTGCAATATTTAATTGTGCATTTTTAGTTTTATCAATATTATATCGAATAATAGTAGAATTTTTTACAGGATTAGGTGAGTTTTGTTCGAGCGATACATTGCTGAAGCTGGATGCTGAAGCTCCATTAATTTGATTACCCGAAAGAGCAATTGATTTAAGCTGATCAATTTGTTGCTGAAGATTCTTGTTTATATCCTGCTGCTTTTCAATTTCTTTTTGTTGTTCCTGTATGCCTTTGATAAGTACAGGAATTATATCAGCATACATTACACCTAATCTTTCTGCAGGTACTTTTTCTTTTTTACCTGAAGTTTCATCTATAGTTTTATAATCCCAGTCGCGAACTACTTCCGGCAAAACTTTTTGAATCTCTTGCGCAATCACGCCAAGTTTATCACCTGCCGCAGCGTTATTTTTCCAGTTGAATTTTATAGAATGTAATTGCATAATTTCTTTCAAACCATAATTCAAATCGCGTACATTGGTTTTATCTCTTGCATCGGATATATTAATAGTTCCATCAACTGCCCATACATCCTGCCAGCGACGATCTGAATGACCAAGTTCCCATACATTATCTGAAAAAGGAATCCAGTCATTATTAGTGGCTAATGTGCTGGTTCCAAAATCCTGTATATATTCTGCAGAACCTATTCCCATTAGCGAGCCAAGCGTTGCACCCACCTGCAAAGTTCTTGCGCCTGGTATTGTTTGTATTCCCACATTGCCCAAAAAATGCGAAGTACCTGTTACATCCAAAGTATATTTGGGAATAAGCATATTTACACCCAATCTGCCATTACTTATATCTACAGTAAGTTTAGCCATGTTGTTTTTCATGAAAACAAATTCATCCCTGCCAAAATTATATTTCATGCCTGTATTAATTTCATTGCCTCCTGATTTGGCTAAAACCATTCTTTCATTTACAGCGCCTGATGTGCCGGACATAAAAATCATGGGTGAAGAAGAAACGCCGGGAGCGGCAAAAGCAATATTCTGCTGATCGGTTGTGAAGTTAATATCGCCTTTTCCTAATGAAGAAGCGAGAATAAGATCGCCATTCAAAATTTCATTTCCTTCCACCTGCAATTTTTCTGAAGGAGCGTTTGTGCCAATACCAGTATTTCCATTTCTTTTAATAATCATACGCGTTCCGCCCGTTGTTATAAACTTAACATCGTAATTGTTCAGGCTTCCTATTTTTCCGGCACTGTCTAAAGTATTCCCTGATAGTTTCCAGGTTTGTGCGATTGTGGTGTTGCAAAATGCAATCAATATTATGATTGCAGAAATGCTTAAGTTTTTTTTCATAAGTTTTTTAAAGTGAATGAATGTTTATTTAAAAGATATTTTTGTTATTGAATAACCAGCTTCCTGATAACTTTTTCTTCCCCATTCATCATTGTAATAAAGTAAACACCGGTCTGCAACTGATGCACATCAAGTGAAATACTGTTTGTAAATGGAGCGATAATTTTTTCTTGTAATAATTTCCCTGTTGCATTACTCAGTAATAATTGTAAAGACGTTTTTGTTTCTCTGTCAAAAAGAATATTCACGCTTGTATGTGCAGGATTTGGAGAAATGGAAAACATAATATGCTCACCTGCATAATTTGACTGAGATATATTTTTATCTGCCATTGCACTTGAGCAGGCTGCTGTTTTTCTTATAATATTTGACCATGCAGTTTTTGAACTATCCGCATCACATATTGCACGCAGAGAAAATAAATATCTGGTATCAGCATGAAGATTGGAAATTGTATATGCGTTTATATGATTAACATTTCCGGCATTTATCCATGAAGATGAAATTAGATTTCTGTAGCGCAACTCGTATGTGTCAAACAAATTTCCGTTCCATGTTATAGTTGCAATGTTTGAATTGCATGATGTAATAACAGAAGTAATACGCGGTTTTAGCATGGAACATTTTGCAGGTACTTTTCTTGCATATTGGTTATAGCCAATAGTACCTAACTTGAAATAAATAATAATGGCTTCCCCGTTATCAGAAGAAACTATGCTTAATGGAAATGGATTTAAAGAGCTTCCTGTGCAGGAAATGATTTCACCTGGTGCAGGATAAGTAAAATTGCCTGCTGCATCTACATCCTGCAAATGAATTCTTGAACTATCTTTTGCAGAAGACCAGAAAACTCTTGCACCTGTTTCACCATCAGAAATAATATTTACAGGCGAAATTAGTTCTGCCTTATGGGCAACTGTTATTCCGTGCGATTGCCATACATTATTTCCTGTGCCGTCCAGGTGTTGCGTAAGTACTTTATATGCGTCTTTCGTTTTACCAGCTTCAATCCATGCTATATATGCGCCTCCTGAATTGTCAGAACAAACATGCTGATGATGACTAATAGTATTGCTGATATTTACGCCGGTTTTTCCCCATAAAAAATTTCCCTGCAAATCAATTTTCTGTACATATATTCCTCTCGTCTTTACATCATCCCATGTATAAATAAAATTATTCTCCTTGTCTTTTATTAAATCAAAATCAGAATTTATCTTGTGTGCTGAATCTGAAAGCATACCTTTTTTGCCCCATTGTTTTTCTCCGGATTTATCAATACGCTGAGCAAACAGCTCATTTCGAAAGGGAGGTTGAATATCATGTTCTATCCATTCAATTACAAATCCATCAATGCCATCCTGTATTGCAATCGGAGCACTATAAAAAACTTTTTTTGTACTGATAATTGTTTTTCCTTTTACCCCCCATTGCGCATTTCCATTAAAATCAAGAAGCTGCCCGTCATCGTGATCAAGAGAATCGTGCATGCCGACAATAGCAAAAACGCCATTACCATAATTATTTACCAGCATTGCAGAGCCGATTGAAGTTTTTTTGTTGCGGCTGCTAAAAAGCAATACAGGGTTTGCCCAAAGCTTATTGCCATTAGCATTAAAGTGTTCGCAGTATGCAGCGCTGAATGAATGATCAGCGGCAGCTTTTGTATAAGAAACATAACAACCGCCTTGCCCGTCTTCTGTAATAAAAGGCGAATAAGCTGAATCAACAAATACGCCTTTTAATCCCCAAATAAAATTCCCAATCGAATCTTTTCGGTTCACATATATTAGTTCATTATTTTCATCCTGCCAGCTATATAATAAACCACCATTCCCATCACTGCAATAAGAAATAACAAATTCGTTGTCCACATGCAGGC
Source organism: Parafilimonas sp. (assembly GCA_040003735.1). GTDB lineage: Bacteria > Bacteroidota > Bacteroidia > Chitinophagales > Chitinophagaceae > Parafilimonas. The sequence goes on along the minus strand of JBDUBY010000010.1, from coordinate 723 downwards.
TGTCATCTATTGAAGGATTGGTTGACCATTGCGCCTGCGCATCTATTATGCAAAAAAAGAAAATGAGCGGAATGATTAGTTTTAAAATAAAATAAGATTTCATAGTGATATAATTATGCAAAAATTATTTAGCTAAAATCATCTGTTTGCTGCGTATCATTTTTCCATCAACAATTAATGTGCATTGATAAGCGCCTGAAGCAAGTGTTGAAGCATCAAGTTTCAAACTTCCTTTGCCACTGCCTGAAATGTTTATTTGCTTTAACGCTTTGCCATTTTTATCAGCAATAATTATTTGTGCTGAAGCATATTTCTGAGGTAAAATATAATTGATAGTTGTTGTATTATTAAAAGGGTTAGGAATGTTTTGTTCAAGAGAAGCGGAAGATATAACCGCTGATTGCTAGCTGTTAACTGTTGACTGGCTATTTACATTCATCATCGCTTCAAGTTTTTCAATTCTTTTTTCCTGATCAGCATTTTGCTTCTTTAATTCATCATTCATTATTTCTAACGCATCATTTTTTTTAGAAAGCTCCTGTACAGCTTTTACCAGTGGCACTACAAAATCTGCATATCGCAAACCATACAAATCTTTATCATTCTTTGCAGCATCAATGCCACTGAAATCATAGTTTAATCCTTTTGCAATTTTTTCTACATCCTGCGCAACAAATCCTGAATAAATAATTTTTTCCTTATCCAGTCTTGCTGTTATTTCTG
>JBDUBY010000087.1:0-2100 GCA_040003735.1 Parafilimonas sp. | reverse complement strand
TGGAATATTAATCTTACAAAAAGGCTTATTAATAATCTTGAAATTAATATTGAATATGAAGGAAGAAAACCTGCCGGCACAAGAATTATTAATACAGGAACGGCAAGTATAAGAGCGTTGTTATAATTATAACATTGAGATTGCTTCATTCCTCGCAATGGCATAAAAAAATTATACAGCAGATTGCCAATCAAGTTGGCAATGACGTGTAAGAACGCTTACTTATTCAAGCAACAAAAAGTTAAGGAGAGAGTAGTGTCGTTCTTCACAGTGAAGAAACTAAGCACTATAAAATGTAAATTTTCCTCTGAATACTTTCAACTCATCTTCTAAATTACTTTCTGGCAAAGCGATATAATTTAATAACGATGATTGTCTTTCTACTTCAAGATTATGGCCGGTATAATTTTGATTAATGAAGAAAGATTCAAGATCAGGATATACTGTTTTCATCACTTCAACAATATCTAAAATGCTGAGTGTTTTATCTGTAAGGTTATATGTGCCTGCAGGAATTTCAGTATTTAATAATTTAGAAAGTACATCAGTTGTTTTATCAATATGAATAAAAGAACGATGCTGGCTTCCTGCGCCATTAACGGTGATTCTATTTGCAAAATGCGCATCAAACATAAAACGGTTTATTACTGCATCAAAGCGCATGCTTTTACTATAACCATACACATTGCCTAAACGAATAATTATTGTTTTAATTTTTTCTGATAAACGTTGCACATGCCGCTCTGCACGCAGTTTTGAAATAGAATAAAAACTGTCTGGCTGCGGCAAAGAATTTTCATTTACTGCCGTGGTTGTATTTCCATAAACACCTGTTGTGCTTAAAAAAATCAATTGCTTTACATTACTTTCTTCCAACGCATACGTAAGTTCTGCAGTGCCCCAATGGTTTGTTTGTTCATAAATATGACCATCAGTATTTGCAAATGGTGTTGTAACTTTTGCTGCAAGATGAAAAACAACATCAATATTTTTTAAGATGTTGCGCAGCTTTCTTGAATCAAGAATTTCCCCTTGTATAAATCTCACTTTTGCTGAAGCTACTTTGTGGCCAATAAATAAATTATAGTTGCCACGACTTAAATTATCATATACAACAATACTTTCAACGTCGCTCATTTCGCCAAGCGTATAAATAAGTTCCGTTCCAATATATCCGCCGCCGCCGGTTATTAATACATTCATGAAATTAGTTGTTGGTGAATTTTATTATGAATATTAATTTAATAAATTATTTTACCACAAGTTCAGTGTTTAAACCGCATTCAGTTTTTTTAAGTCCGTACCAGCGGCCATTTCTTTCATCCATATTTAAATCCCATTTACGTGTACATGGTTCGCAGCCAATACTGAAATAACCTTTGTCTTCTAACGGGTGATGCGGAATATTGTTTTCACGCAAGTAATCATATATCATTTTGCTGTTCCAGTCAAGCATTGGATGAAAACGGATTGTACCAAGTTTTGCTTTTTCTTCTATCTTAAAATTCTTGCGCACTTCGCCCTGGTCTGCACGCACGCCGTTTATCCAAACATCAAATTGTGCAAGAATTGGTTCAAGCGGTACCACTTTATTTAAGTGACAACATAAATCAGGATCGCTTGCAAATAACAATCTTCCATTAGCATCGCGCTGATTAATTTTTGAAGTGGAGGAATAAATATTTACAGTGTTGAGGTTAAACAATTTTGCGATCTCATCACGGTAACTTAATGTTTCTGGAAAATGATAACCTGTATGAATGAAGTAAACAGGAATTGTGTTATCGATCTTGCTGATGATATGCAATAAAACTGTGCTGTGTGTTTGGAAAGATGAAGTAGTGAACAATTTTAAACCAAGTTGTTTGTACACTTTTATCTTATCCGTGATTTGTTCAACGGTCATAGTTTTTCTTTTTATTTCTTATTGATCGAGTATAAATAAAAAAACCTTCTTTGTGAGAAGGTTATATTTTATTGATTATTTGTTTACTTATTTACAATAGAATATCCTTCTGATAAATCATTTTACACATACAACAACAAATTGAAGAAGGATTATACATTGCTTGCATTTGAAACGCAAATATAAAACGATGC
>JBDUBY010000182.1:0-6993 GCA_040003735.1 Parafilimonas sp. | reverse complement strand
GATAAACTCTGGGAAAATTTAAAACGCGATGTATTAACAAGACAGGAGAATTAAAATAATAATCCTTCTGCCAGCAATACTATTTATTTATGATCATTTGTTTTGTATCATAATTTTTCTATTTGCTTTAATCAATAACTTCCAATACTGATGTTTTTTATAGTTTGATAATGCCATAAATAAAAAACGCACATAATTGTATGTGCGTTTTAATTTGTTTGTTTGATTGGTTATTTCAATCCCCAGATTTCTATATGTGCTTTATCACCTTTCCAGTTAGGAATAGTGCGATAAACCATATTTACTTCTTTTATTTTACGGTCAGAACCTTTTAGATTAATGCTTCTACTTTCTGAACCGGCTTTAAAATCGTAACGCACAGGTATTTCTTCAGGATCACCATCGCCATATACTACTTCAAGACTTTCAATATGTACGGGTGCGTCAACAGCTTTCAAGACCAATGATTTAAAATGATCATTGCCTAATATCAGCACCTTATCTTTATCAATTTTAAAATCAACTGTAGTTTCACCTATTTTGTGCCAGCCCGGTTTATTGGTGGTAATAACTTCAACCTTTTGCGCTTTTAAACTTGTTATTGATATTATTGCTGCAGCCAGAATAAACAATGTTTTCTTCATAATAAAATTTCAAAAGAAAAAACAAAATCTATTCCAATAAAATCTTTAAATGTTAATTAGATATTTTATAAGATTTTTGATTGAAAAAAAACTGTTGCAGTGTGCGACGCAACCGTGTTCAATAGCATTACTATTGCCGGTAACAAAAAAAAGTCTATAAAATTTTTTTGATAATAGATTAATATTTCCAGCGTACAAATGCCTCCATTGCCGCATATCTTGTAAGACCTAAAGCGGCATACAAATTTGCGGTATTGCAGTTTCTGTCTTCGGCACGCTGCCAAAATTCACGGTTATCACTTCCCTGGAAAGGCACTGCATCTTTCTGGCTTTGATGAATAAAAATGCCGTGACGTTTTTTTGAAACCTGGTCCGGGCTCATCGGGATTGCCATTTCAATATCTGCAATATCCCATTCCTGCCATGCGCCTTTATACAACCACATCCAGCAATCATTAACCCATTCATCGCCTTCATTTTTTAGTCTTCTTAAACTTTCAAAAACAATATCCAAACAAACTTTATGCGTGCCATGCGGATCTGCAAGATCGCCTGCGCAATACACCTGGTGTGGTTTTATTTTGCGTAATAATTCCATGGTTAACCTAACATCTTCTTCACCCATTGGGTTTTTTTCGATAGAACCTGTTTCGTAAAAAGGGAGGTTTTGAAAATGCCAGCGGCCTTCAGGCAAACCAACATAACGGCAGGTTGCTTTTGCCTCGCTTCTTCTTATTAAACCTTTTATAGCACGTATTTCAGATGTATCAATTTGCTGCGGTTGTTTCAATGAAAGAAAATCTTGTGCATCTGCAAGCACTTCTGTGCTCTTTTCATTATTAATATTAAAAAGCGTTTCAAAGCCTACGGCAAAATCTATAAACCGCGTTACAAATTCATCAGTCACAGCAATGTTGCCGCTTGTTTGGTAAGCAACATGTACTTCATGGCCCTGGTGATGTAAACGCATAAATGTTCCACCCATACTTATTATATCATCATCAGGATGCGGCGAAAAAATAATAACGCGTTTTGGATATGGCTCGCTGCGTTCAGGGTGTGCAGGCAAATGCGCATCGGGTTTTCCGCCGGGCCAACCTGTTATGCTATCACGCAATAAATAAAATACCTGCAGGTTAACTTCATAAGCATCGCCTTCTTCAACCAATAATTCACCCAAGCCATTTTCATTATAATCATGTGTTGTTAAACTTAATACAGGCTTATTTAATTTTAATGCAAGACTTACAACAGCGCGTTTCATCATTTTTGGAGTCCATTCAATTTCGCCGGTTAACCAGGGCGATTTAAAACGTGTAAGTTCAAATGCAGCCTGCTCATCTAAAACAAACGTGCAATTATTATGTTGTTGCAAAATACTTGCAGGCACTTGTTCTGTTACATTGCCTTCAACAGCTTTTGCAACTATCTGCGCTTTAAACCCCCAGGCCATTAATAAAATTCTTTTTGCTTTCATAATGGTGCTGATGCCCATGGTTAAAGCAAGTCTTGGAACTTTAGAAATATTTTGAAATTCTCTTCCATTTACAACACGTGTATTGTTGTCAAGATTAGTTAAGCGTGTTTTTGAAAAGATGCTTGAACCAGGTTCATTAAAACCGATATGACCGTTGTTGCCGATGCCTAAAACCTGCAGATCAAGGCCACCTGCATCATCAATCATTTGTTCATAATGTATGCAATATTGTTTGGCTTCCTCTTTCGTTAATTCGCCATTTGGAACATGAATATTTGCAGGATCAATATCAATATGATCAAACAAATACCTATGCATAAAACTCCAATAACTCTGGTACGCTTCTCTTGCAATTGGAAAATATTCATCCAAATTAAAAGTGACTACATTTTTAAAACTTAAACCTTCTTCTTTATGTAAGCGTACCAATTCTTTATACATGAGTATTGGTGTAGAACCGGTAGCAAGGCCAAGTACACATGGTTTATGTTCTTTTTGTTTTTGTTTGATGAGCGTTGCAATTTCATTTGCTGCATAACGTGAACCATCTTGTGGCGTTGGAAAAATTTCAACCGGAATTTTTTCAAATGAGTCTACCATGATTATTGAATATTGATTTTATGATTTGTTTTAATTAATCAAAATAAAATGCAGAAATTTATTCTCCTTTATTTATTCCTTTGTTACAATAGCGAACATTTAAAAAATCATATCGTTTAAATTGTTGTTGCAAGCGTGTTTTAAAATCATCCCAATTCCTTGCATCTTTCGGGCTCCATAAAACTTCGCTCAATGCATCAACACGTGGAAATATCATGTACTCAACTTTTGCAGGATTGCTCATGTATTCACTCCAAACATTTGCCTGTGCACCAATAATATATTTCTGTTCATCTGCTGAAAGATCTGCAGGCAAAGGTTCATATTTATAAACAGTTTCTAAAGGTAAATAACCGCCGATTGTTAAACTGTCTTGTTGCTTTGTTTGCGAGTAATCGAAATAAACATATGTTGTTGGTGTCATAATTACGGTGTGATGTTGTTTGGCTGCTTCAATTCCACCTTTTTCTCCGCGCCAACTCATCACCGTTGCATTAGGTGCAACACCACCTTCCAAAATTTCATCCCAACCAATTATCGAATGTCCTTTGCTGTTAAGATACCTTTCTATTTTTTGTATGAAATAGCTTTGCAAACCTTCTTCATTTTTTAAACCGCTGTCTTTAATTAATTGCTGACAAAAAGCTGATTCTTTCCAATATATTTTAGGGCATTCATCGCCGCCAATATGAATATATTTTGATGGAAATAATTGCATCACTTCATCCAACACATTTTCTAAAAATTTGAAAGTATAATCAGTTGGCGCAAAAACATCAGGATAAACGCCCCAGCTTTGTTGTACCTGTTTTCCTGTTGAATCGCCACTCCATGTTACACCTTTTGCAATTTTTGTTGATGAATCAGGAAAACAACTTAGTTGCGGATATGCTGCAATTGCTGCCGATGCATGACCGGGCATTTCTATTTCAGGAATGATTGTGATATAACGAGCGGCAGCATATTTTACGATCTCTTTTATTTGCTCTTGTGTATAATAACCGCAATCTTTTTTATCATCATTTCCGGTGCCCGGATGATGACCGGTAATAGTTCCGTTTCTGCAACCGCCAACTTGTGTAAGCAATGGATATTTTTTTATTTCGATGCGCCATCCCTGGTCTTCAGTTAAGTGCCAGTGAAAAGTATTCATCTTATGCATCGCAATAAAATCAATGTATTGTTTTATAAAATCAACAGAGAAAAAATGACGACCGCAATCAAGATGCAAACCGCGATAAGCGAAACGAGGCGAATCAATAATATTGCGTTGCTGAACATTTAAACTGTTTGATTTTTCTGCAGGTAATAATTGTATTAAAGTTTGAATACCATAAAAAACACCTTGCTCATCGTTGCCGCCAATATAGACTTTGTCTTTATCTATATTCATTTGATACGCGCCGGAAATTGAATTATCAAGCCTGTCGAAATTTAATTCAATCACATTTGTTGCAGATTTTTCTTTAGAAGTTTTTAATTCAAATCCATAAATTTTTTTTAAGTAATCATTTAAAAAATTTACAGTGTTATTTACGCCTGAAGCTTCTACAATAATTTTTGTGGATGGTGTAATTGTAAAATTCCCTTCTTTCATTTCAACCTTTGCAGGTTCAGGAATAATGTTGAGTGATTGTTGTGCAAAACAAGATATTGTTGAAGTAACAAAAACAGCAAGCAGAATTTTTTTCATTATTGATTATTTAGAACAGGTAAAATAATTTTTGACGCATGTTCTGCATCATGATAAATTTTTATATCGCTTTTAATAAAATCTTTTGCATCGCAATGATAAATATCAATAAACTGCTGCGGATTTCTATCAGCCAAAGGAAACCAACTGCTTTGAATTTGTACCATTATGCGATGACCTTTTTTGAAACAATGCGCAATGGATGGTAATTCAAATTTTACTTCTTCAATTTTATTTGGTGTAAATGCAGATGGATTCTCGTAGCTGTTTCTATACCTGCCGCGAAAAATTTCTGCACGAACAAGCATTTCATAACCGCCCAATGGATATGGATTTGCCGGATCATTTTCTGCATAAATATCAACATCATTATAACCTGCATATTCAGGAAATACATCTATAATTTTCACAACAAAATCAGCATCTGTTGTTGAAATGCTCGTAAGAATATCTGCAATAACATTTCCCGTTAATGTTACATCTTGTGTTAATGTATCTGTTTTAAATGTAAGCACATCAGGCCTTCTCTCAGCAAAGCGCTGGTCGGCATCCATGTAAGTTCTGGACCTGTTAAAATGAATTCCATCTTCATAAGGCACAGGTTTATTTGGATCACTTATATATTCACTAAAACTTTTTTGTGCATCTGATTTGTTCCAATTTAATTTTCCATCATCCTGCAAATACATTGCTTTATCTTCTTTGTTTGCAGGCGGCCATTGCGCAAAGGTTTTCCATTCATTTGTACCTCCTACAAAAACATTTGCTTCAGCAATACTATCAATACTTCCTTTTCCTAATAAAAAATAATTGAAGAAGGGAATTTCAAAATGTTGCTGATAATAATCGCTTGTATTTGAGCCATAATAAATATTACCAAGATGAGTGCCATCGTGATTTGACCATTGAGTATGATACCACGGACCTTCAACAATTTTATTAAATGCTTTGCCCGGATTATTTGCTTCAGCGGCTTTGTAACTGTTCCATGCGCCCCAGCAATCTTCTGCATCAAATTCACCGCCAACCCAAAGCATTGCGGGCTGCAAATTTTTTGTGGCGTTGCGTGCATCACGTGCTTTCCACCATGCATCATAATTTGGATGAGACATCAGGTCTTTCCAAAATGCAACTGTATCGCCCAATAATTTTGTAAGATTTTTTAAGCTGCCTTGTTCCAGATAAAATTTATAATTATCATGATCAGGGAAACCAATTGAGCGCCCGGGAATATTTGTTGGATGAAGATGTGGCTGGCCAAAACCAAAGCCAAGAGCAGAATAAAAAGCAAATGCATCCATTTGAAAAAATGCGCCGTTATGATGGAAATCGTCACCGATAAACCAATTGGTAACAGGCGCCTGTGGACTTACTGCTTTTAATGCCGGATGATTGCTTGCCGCAGCCATTGTTGAATAAAAGCCGGGATAAGAAATTCCATATATACCAACCTTTCCATTGTTGTGCGGAATATTTTTTACAAGCCAGTCTATTGCATCATACGTATCACTTGCTTCATCAATTTCTTTACCTTTTTTATTTGGGTTGAAAGGCCGCACGTTTACAAATTCATCTTCGCTCATCCACCTGCCGCGCACATCCTGGATAACGATTATAAAACCTTCTTTTAAATATTCTTTGGTATACGTGTTCCATAAATAAGAACTGAAATTATTTTCACCGTAGGGCGCACATGCATACGGCGTTCTTGTCATTAAAATAGGATGCACTTCTGTTGTATCTTTTGGAATGTAAACAGCAGTAAATAATTTTACGCCATCACGCATTGGAATGTAAATTTCTTTTTTTGTGTAGTTATTTACAACCCATGTGGAGTCAGAGTCTTGGCAATCTGCAATAAAAAAATCAAGCAGCAATACGATGATAAAAATTTTTCTCATGGCATCAATTTATTTATTTAAGTGTAATATTCACACAAAAAAATTCCCCCAATAAAGGGGGAAGAGTTTATTCAATTTTTGTAATTTTTAAAACGTTTGTTGGAAGATGCAAATTTACCGGTGTACTGCCGGTATTAATGACCACATCATCAACTTTAATAAAACCTCTTTCGCGTAAAATATTTATCTGGTCAAAAAATATATCATCCAAACTTATTTCTTCATCATAATAAAATGCCCGCACGCCCCAGCTTAAGCTTAACTGGTTTACAAGGCTGTGCTGTTTTGTAAAAATATACAGCGGGCTTTTAGGCCTGTAACTGCTAAGCATAAAAGCTGTATAACCACTTTGCGTCATTCCTATTAATGCATCTGCGTTTGCATCTTTTGCAATCTTACAGGCATTATAGCAAATAGCATCGCTTAAAAAAGAAGGAGAGTGGGCGAGCGGTTTTAAATCTTCTTCGCGATTATAGCGATACTCTGTTTTTTCAACTTCAAGAATTATGCGCCGCATTGTTTCAACAACCAAAGCCGGATGTTTTCCTGTAGCAGTTTCTGCGCTTAACATTACAGCATCCGCGCCTTCTAAAACTGCATTCGCGACATCTGTAATTTCGCTCCTGTTTGGTTTTACATGATCAATCATGCTTTCCATCATTTGCGTGGCAACAATTA
>JBDUBY010000265.1:0-7020 GCA_040003735.1 Parafilimonas sp. | reverse complement strand
TAGTAGTAATAATATTATTTACTAATAAAAACAAAGCTAAAGGACGATGCTCGACGATGAAATGATCTGAAGGAACAAAATCTTCTATTGATGGAGGAAGCAGAAACATTATTTGAAGGCTTGAATTTTTACATTTTAGTAAGACAAGAATTTCTTTGTCTTATTGATTTTTAAATATCAACATCTGTGAATTCTCGGTCAGCCTCAAGAACACCAACGACGGCGGAAAAATTGCTTATAACCTTAAAAAATTAATGAAGTTTACAGCAAAAAAAATACAGGCAGATGTAAAAGCAATGAAGCAAAGCTTGCAAAACGCTTTTTTTGATGTTGTATGTTTTATCAGCTTCGTATTAATCAAATAGTTGTAGCCTTGTCAAATATTCGACAATAATTGCCACCTCCTATTTGTTCTATTTCTTTTTCCTTGAACCCCGTTTTCAATAATGAATTTACAACTGTATAGAAAAAGCCTTCTCTTTCGTTATCCCAGCTTTGGTTTGTTATCTTCCCAAACCTGTCATTTGAATTGGCAGGTATTGCCATTTTAGTATCTGTTCCTACACAAATATGATCTGCTCCAATTATATCTACCATTGCACGAATATTTTGCGCATATTCTAAAGGTGTATCAGCAAGATGTGTCCAAACACCGATAATGCCACCTGCATTTGCAAATATTTTTGCCTGCTCTTTGCTTATTAATCTTGGCATCATCATTTTTGCCATTCTTTCATTATTTCCTAATTGCGTATTCAGCCCTGTATGTGATATAATCATTGGTTTGTTGGACACTTTTAAAGCATCATTAATTGCATCATTACTGCAATGTGCAAGGTCAACAAGAATACCAAGCCTGTTACACTCTTTAATTACATTTTTACCCAGTTCTGTAAGTCCGCCAAACTTCGGTGCATCTGTATAAATATCACCCATTGGTGGTGAAGTTTGCCCATCGTGCATTAACCCTAAATGTCGTAAACCTCTTTTATAAGCTATTTCAATGCGCTCTAATTTCCCTTCAATAAAATGTCCGCCTTCTACTGATTGAATAACGATTTGCTTATTTTCTTTACGGGCTTTTTTTAAATCTGCATAGTTTAACGCACAGCTTAAATTGTTTGTTTTTAGCAATTCATCCATTTCGTCTAAAGCCAAAATAAATCTTTGATACGCTTCGCCTTCTTTAATAAGTTCCGGACGGTCAACACAAAAAGTCATGCAGATAGCAGTTAAGCCGGAAGTCTTCATCGCTCCAGCCAAATCATATTTCTGACCTGCAAATTCCTCTTTATTAAAAGGTACATCAATATGGTTGTGCGTATCTATACCGATTGTTTTAGCTACTATATTTTCTACCGTTGGGTCTGCATCTTTATTAGCCCATAAAGAAAAAGGATTCAACATAAGTGCTACTCCTGCACCCGTTGCAGTTACCATAAACTTTCGCCTTGCCCACTGCTGATTTATATTATTCACAATTCCTTTTTTTAATTTCTAGAAGTAAATAAAGTTTGTTTTATAAACTAAGGCAATTTATAGAATGATGTATCAATCAATTTTATAAATAACCGCTGAAACCGGCGGCATAATAATTTCATCCGCACTGTTGCCAACTTTGTAAGTAGCTTTTTTAGTAGTTCCAAAAATATAGGATGCCTTTTTTGCATGCATACCGTTTAAATCACCTGTTATTTTTTTATCAGATGGATTTATAGCAATTATATATTTTTCATGATCATTGTTCCGCATGTATATCAATGGATAAGGATGAGAAGTGTCACTTATTAATTTCCATTCACCATCATTACCGAGTGCTAAAGATAAAGCTCTGAGTTTAAGCAATGACCGAACATAATTCAATTGAGAGTTAGGGTCTTTATCCTGTGCAGCAACTGTAGGACGGTTTGGATCTGTGTCTTGCGGAATGTATATTTTATTTTTTTCAGCAGAGGAAAATCCTGCATTTTTACTATCATTCCATTGCATTGGCGTACGTGTTCCTGAACGTGCTTTGCTGCCTTCCACATCAGGTGAGTTGGGAATATATTTCATGCCTATTTCATCTCCATAATAAATAAACGGAACGCCCGGTAAAGTGAGCAGGAACGTCATGGCAACTTTTAGCTGGCTGGCATCATTTCTAATAGAATCCGAAATCCTGGGAGAATCATGGTTACCCGTTGGCAAAGAAATATATCCTTTGTTTAAAGTGCTTTCATATTGGTCTTCATAATCGTTATACCATTTTACAATTTCACCTTCACCAGCTTTATCGAAATACGTTTTTGACGGTGTTTTTTCACCTCTTTCCATAGGATTAAACAAATGACCGGGTCGGAGAAAATCTATATCAAAGCCGGCTTCTATAGATTGTTTTGGATTAAACCATTCTGCTATCAAAACACCATCAGGAAATTTTGTGTGAAACCATGCAGTAAGTTCTTTCCACAAAGCAATAGTAGCAACTTTATCGGAGTCATTTTTAATAAGGCTGGCAGCTAAATCAACGCGGAAACCATCAATCCCTTTTTCCATCCAGAAGGTAATAATATTCTTCAATTCATTTTTTACCGCCTGCGGACCCGGCGCATCAACAGGCTGCTCCCACGGATGATTGGGATTTGGCTTTGCATAACCATAATTTAAAGCGGGCTGAATGTCATAAAAGTTCTTGATATAATATTTATCTCTTGGTGCATTGGCTTCTACCCAATGAGATGATTCCTGTTGCGATAAATCGTTAGGTTTATAGGGAGCCCAAATATAATAATTGCTGTAACGAAGGTTTGAGTCTGCCTCCATGGATTGTTTAAACCATTCGCTTTGGTTGGATGAGTGACCTGCAACAAGATCCAGCACGATATGCATTCCTTTTTGATGAACTTCTTTGGCTAGGTTTACCAGCGTTGTATTGGTGCCAAACCTTGGATCAACCTGGTAAAAATCTATTACATCATAACCACCATCCATAAACCCGGATTTAAAAACCGGGTTCAACCATATAGCATTTACACCAACCGACTGAACATAATCCAAACGGGACTGAATTCCTTTAAGATCACCTATGCCACTACTATCACTATCCTGAAAAGAGGAAGGGTAAATTTGATAAAATACAGATTGCTTAAGCCACGCGGCATGTGTTTGTGCGGAAAGAAAACTTATTGAAAATAACCCCAGCAAAAAAATAAAGACTGCTTTCATATTTTCTAATTGATGTTTATAATAAAAAGTAAATAATTGCGGTTGATATAAAACGCTGCTTTTTCATTAACGCTCGAATTTATTTATGGGGCACGGAATTTTTCTCCAAATGAGATGAATAAAGGTAATTCTGCTATGAACAGGGAATCTTATAGATGTTGTGTACAAATTGCCACCAACGACGGTGAAGCATTTGCGATGGCATGGCAATAGCGAACTGTCGGCTTGAAGAAAAGAAGATAAGAATTACTGTTGTACAAATGCTGCTGGTTAAGCCATGCTTTGCACTTGTTAGCTGCATGGACCGTTAAAATAAATTCTTTAATAACGATTTCTCGCAAAGCTTTCGTGTGATTGTTGAAGGCATAACTACTGATGGAAAACTAACACATATTGAAAAGGTGGTTGAGTAAGATTTTATTTGTTTTTATGCACAGTTCGTGTTATGTGTTCGTTGTTTTGTCCTTGTGGTTATGAGTATGGTTAATTTTGTTTAACTCTATCAAGTCCATTAGTAATTCCTGTCTTTATCATGTTTCCATAGCCGTTGTCAGGAAGAAAATTTGTGAAAGAAAATGCTGCCTGGTAATTACTTTTCGCATTTTCAAAATCACTTAAATCTTCGTAACATTTTCCAATATTCAAGTAAAGAGAAGGCAAAGTTGCTTTCACAGTTTCATCGTCTATTTGTAAAGCATACTTCAATGCCTTTTCGTCCCATATTAATTTGTCTGAAATATTTATTTGATGTCTTGCTGCATAATGAGCAGCAGTAAATTTTTCAAAATCAGTTGTCGCTAAATTCCATGCTTCTTTAAAAAGATTACTTGCATCTTCTGGCTTTCCCAGCCCCTCAAGTTCCATTCCTTTAGCGCAAAGCTGAATTACTTTGTTGTCTTGATTGAATTCCATTTATTTTTAATTCTTGTTTGTTTTGCGTAGTTTCTTTTACAATGACCGCTTACTCTCAAATATACGCAACTTCATTGCGCCAATCCATCACCTGTAAGCTGCATTGCCGCAACAATACCGTTAAAATAAAATTTTGTAACAATGATACTCGCAAAGCTTTCGCGTAATTGTTGAAGGCATAACTACTGATGGAAAACTAACACATATTGAAAAGGTGGTTGAGTAAGATTTTATTTGTTTTTATGCACAGTTCGTGTTAGCGGTTCGGGCTTTTGTCAATATATAAAAGGTATCAACATTTTCGTCCTTTTTGCATATTCATCATATCCTTTTCCATATTTTTCTTTTAGGTACTTGTCAAGTTTGGGTGCGTTATAAAAAGCGAAAAAACTAAACAGAAAAATAGGAATTGTAATAGAATACCAATTTTTCGTGATAAGTGCATAGGCAGTTACCCATAAAATATCTCCGAAATAGTTTATATGGCGGGAATATTTGAAAAATCCTTTAGTATATATTTTTCCTTTATTTTCCGGTTTCGTTTTCCATTCGTTCCGCAGAATTTCGCCACCGCTGTTCAGAATACAACCTAATACAAATAGTCCAATCGCAAAATAATCAAGTCCGTCAATTGGTGCAGAAATAGGCAATACAAATAATGGATAACCTATAAAATATAGAGCAAATGCAAATGGTACACTTACACTTTCCTCCCACGGTATTTTTCTCTTTAGCAGAACAAGCATCATATAGGCAAGTCGGAGGAAAATAATGATGTTGAAAATAAAAATAGTAGTTCTTCTCTCCATATTTTCTGTCGCATTTTGTATATGAAGATGTTTTTCAAACCAAGTTCCGCCACTTTGGAATAAAATCCAATAAGAGAGAAATAGAATCAAAATTTCAATTAAATGAATAACGATTTTCTGTGGTATGCTTTTACTTTTTTGTCCGTATAGTTCCATTGTCTTTTAAAGTTTTATTTTGTCGTCCGTAGCCTGAGCGCTAACTCCCAAATATACGCAACATCATTGCGCCAATCCATCACTTGTAAGCTGTATTGCCGCAACTCTAGTCTAACTCATGGCAGCACTTAGCCTAATTCTCTCACAATTAAGCAGCAGGCTGATTGTTTTTATTTGGGTGATATTGCCTGGTGCAGAAGATGCCGTGAAAATATACAGTTGAAGTGTTGCGATCCCCAATCAAGTTGAGGACAGGCTACAAGGAACGATGCCATGAATACCGATGCCGGTAACCAAATAAAAAAGTCCCGCAAAAATCGCGGGACTTTTATAATCTAATAAGAGTTTTACTTCAACGCATTACTTACATAGGCCTGAATATCTCCGCCTTTTGCATCGGCAACTTTTTGCAAACCGGCTTTAATAGCAGCATCAGTAAACTTCCAGTATTGCTGTGGTATAGAGTTTCTAAAAGCAATTACTTTATCAATACCGTCTTTTACTTTTTGCGTATCATTCAGCGCTGACAGAAATGTGCAAAAAGTACCTGTTAAGCTCAATTTTTCCTGGCTCAAAGGCATAGCCTCATATTTTTTTACGATCATATCATAATCTTCTTCTTTACCCGCAGAAATAATAATGGTACCCGCAACATTTCCCAGGTCACCTTTCGCATCAGCACCATATTTTTTCGCAAGAATATAAGCATTTGCAGAATCAATATTATTCATTCCTTCCAGTGCTGCGCCTGCAATAGTATAAGAAGAATCGCTTATAGCTTTATCAAAAATGTATTTATACTTCGCATCTTTTGTAGCAGCCAGCATTGCAATAGCTCTTGCCTTTGTTCTGTTGTGTTCATCATTTTGTGCAATGCGCTCAATTGTTTTTAAGATATCCTGGTTTGATAAAGCAGAAGCATTACCTTTTAATTTATCCAATGTAAAACTCCTGATGCCATAATATTTATCATTTAAACCAAGGCTTAAATCATACAACATATTGTTATCTGCAAAATATTGTATCGCTTCGCGACGATCAACAAACAGTGGTGCATATTTCCATTGTGCTTTAAAATTGTCTGCGGTTTTATGATCTGTTTTTACACAAAGCAAAACTTTATCGCCGTCGAAATTTATAAGATCAGGTCTTGTTGTGTAGCTGAACGTAAATGTATCAACAGGGTTTTGTATCCAAACCTGGTGACGTGTTTTAGTTGCGCCGTTATAAATATCAATATTCACAGGCATCTTAAAAATCTGCTGTGTTTGCTTTTGCTGAACGATAACTTTTGCTGTGTGCGCATCATCATCATACACATAACTAATGTCTAAAATTGGATGGCCTGTTCCATAATACCATTCATTCCAATACCAGTTCAAATCTTGTCCGGTAACGCTTTCAAATGCTAAACGCAATTGCTGTGCTTCACCGTTTTTAAATTTGTTATCAGTAAGATATTTATTCAGCGAAGCATAGAATGCATCGTTACCTAAATAATGACGCAACATATTTAAAACGCGGCCGCCTTTAGGATAACTTACATTATCAAACACATCTTCTTTATCAGCATAATAAAAGCGAACTAATTGCTTGTTGGCGCTGTTGCTGTTGAGATACTGCTGCATATCCAAAAAGTTCTTTTCGTCGCCTTTATCCTGGCCATATTTGTATTCATTCCAAATAGTTTCGCTAAAATCAGCGAAGCTTTCATTCACGGTAATGTTGCTCCAGCTTTCAGTGGTAACATAATCGCCAAACCATTGGTGAAATAATTCATGCGCAATCACATCTTCCCAATCGTTGCCATCTTTTAATTCGCGTGCATTTTGATAAGCACCTTCGCCATGCAAAGTCGCTGTTGTATTTTCCATAGCGCCGCTTACATAATCACGGCCAACAATCTGATCGTATTTCTGCCAGGGAAAATCAATGC
>JBDUBY010000125.1:0-2131 GCA_040003735.1 Parafilimonas sp. | reverse complement strand
GTCAGATTCCACATCAAAACCATGATGAAGTTTAAAGCGATAATTTATTTTTTTTGTGTGGCATTTCTTTTTTTTCATGAATCTCTTTATGCACAGCAACCTGTTGATACGGCCACAAAAAAGAAGATAATTATCCTTAATGCTGAAAGATTAAATTATCAAAAAATAGATTCAGCCGAGTTTCAGTCTGCTGCAGGTAAAGTAATTATCAGGCAGGATGCAACTTTGTTTTACGGCGATAGTATTGTATTGAATAAAACAAAGAATATGCTCGAAGCTTTTGGTCATGTTCATATAAATGATAATGATAGTATTGATACTTACTCCGATTATTTACGCTATTTCGGTAATGATAAAAAAGCATATTTAAAGGGCAACGTAAAATTAACTGATGGCAAAGGCGTACTTACAACACCAGATCTTGATTATGATCTTAACACACATATCGGCATCTATACAAAAACAGGAAAAGTAGTAAGTGATAAAACTGTGCTTACAAGCACTGAAGGTTTTTATTACGGTGAAACCAAAGATGTTTATTTTAAGAAAAATGTTGTAATGGTAAATCCTGATTATACGGTAACAACAGATACACTTCTCTTCAACACTTACACAAATGTTGCAACATTTACAGTTCCTACTTTAATTAAAAGCGGCGATAAAAGAAAGATTTATACAAGCGATGGTTATTACGATCTCACAAACAAAAAATCATATTTTGGCAAACGGCCGCATATAGAAGACAGCACAACTATTTTAGATGCTGACCAGGTTGCATCGAACGATACAACAAAAGAAAGCGAAGCCAATGGTAATGTTGTTTACAGAGATACTGCGCAGGGCGTTACAATTTTCTCAAACAATCTTAAAAGCAATGGAATTCAATCTTCTTTTCTTGCAACGCAAAAGCCTGTGATGGTAATTAAGCAGGATAATGATTCTACGTTTATTGCTGCAGATACTTTTTTTTCTGCGAAGCTTTCCAATCTTCGTAAATACAGAACTATTCCTGAAATTCTTGATTCTTTGCCATCACAAGATTCAATTGTTATTGCCGATTCTGCAAAAGCAAAACAAGACAGTGCTAAAGACCGGTTTGTAGAGGCATATTTCAACGTAAAAATATTTTCTGATTCGTTACAGGCCGTTGGCGATAGTTTGTTTTATTCTTCAGAAGATTCTGCATTTCGGTTGTTTAAAGATCCGGTTGTATGGAGCCAGGAAAGCCAAATAAGCGGTGATACGATTTATCTTTTTACGCTGAATAAAAAGCCAAAGCGCATGTATGTTTTTGAAAATGCGATAAGCGTGCAAAAAGTTGGTGCCGATTATTACAACCAGGTTAAAGGCAGAACAATAAATGGTTTTTTTGTTAATGGAGATGTTGATTATGTACGCGCAAAAGGCAATGCAGAAAGTATTTATTATGCGCAGGATGACAGCAGCAAATTTATTGGTGTTAACCAGGCAACGGCCGATGTAATTGATATGTATTTTGCAAACAAGCAGGCAGATAAAGTTATTTTCAGAAGCAACCTTGTAGGCACTTCTTATCCTATGCGGCAAATGGATCCTTCAACTATGCGGTTGCGCAGTTTTAAATGGCTTGATGATCGTCGCCCAAAAACTAAATATGATTTGTTCGGTAATTGAACTAACTACTACTCAATACGTATAATTTAATTAATACGTATCTTTACAAAAATTTTTATAATGACCACAAAGCTTACGTTAAGCCTTGATGATAAAATTGTTTCCAAGGCGAAAAGAGTAGCCGCAAGAAAAAAAACAAGCATCTCGAAACTTGTTGCTAGTTATTTTGAAAAATTTCCGGATCAGGAAATTAAAAAAGATCCTTCCGTTTTAATTGGAATATTGAAGCCTAAAAATAAATCTGTGGATATTGAAGAAACGATAAAAAACGCGCGTTGGGAACACTTAAAGAAAAAACATGGCTTATAATTTTTTTATTGATTCTGATGTGTTTCTTGATGTATTGGTTGAAAGAAAGCCCTTCGTTGAAGAAAGCTTTGAATTATTTAAAGCTCAATACAATAAACTTGCGCAGCTTTATACTACTGGTTCAATTATTTTGAATGTTCAATATTCGGGAAATAAATTACTTGGAAAA
>JBDUBY010000188.1:0-2134 GCA_040003735.1 Parafilimonas sp. | reverse complement strand
GCATCAGGTGCCCACATTTGTTTTTCTGCCCACGGCACATCATTCAAATGCAATGCAACACCATTATCTTTTGCTTCGCTGTTTGGATCATCCATTGAGATGACATGATAATCTTCCATTGCGAAATGACTGCCTAAATCATCGAAGGATTCTCCTGCATCTACATCATGCGAAGGATAGATATAAATTTTTCCATTAAACACATGCGCAGATGGGTCTGCCGTATAAATGTGTTTAATTAATGGTTGCGATATTGCTTTTTGATTCAGCTCATCGAAATTAATATGTTGTATGCTTTCTTCAGGCATGTTTTTGAGTTATAAGTTATGAGTGATAAGATATAAGTTGAATGCGTATTGCTGAATAATGATATTCAGTACAAGTGTGCGACGCAAGGAACGATGCCATTTGTTCTGCTGCCGGTAACATAATTATCTTCTTCATTATAAACCAACTTGTTGTTTTTAATTTCTTCTTCGTTGTATTAAATCGCTTTCAATTTGTACTTCCATTTTTTTGTTGATTTTATAGAAGAATAATAAACCTGCACCAATTAGAAATGGAATGGACGGATAAACGCTTACCAACATTTTTATGCCCTGGATTGTTTCTGCAGATTGCGTTTCGCTGTTGGGAACGTAATGATATAAACCTAATATTGAAGTAAGAATTGAACTGCCCAATGTGAGCCCTGCTTTTAATCCAACCATCATAGCAGAAAAAATAATTGCTGTTGCGCGACGGTTATTTTTCCATTCACTGTAATCAGCAACATCAGCAATCATCGCCCATAACAATGGTATCGTTAATCCATAAAAAAAACCGTGTAAAATTTGCGAGGCGAACATCAACCCAACACTTTGCGGCGCATAAAAAATGAATGCAAAAACGAATAGCGTTGAAATGAACAGACAGATGCCAAACACATCACGTTTGCCGTATTTATCTGCGAATTTTTTTGATAGAGTAATGCCAACGATCATGAAAATAATTCCTCCTGCATTGAACAAGCCAAAGCCTGCGGACACAGGATCTTCACCGAAAACATTTAAACCAATGTTGGAAAGAAAATGAACAATAGGGCTTACGAATTTGGTAAGGCTTGCACGATCAACATAGTTGTTGAAATAATATACATACGACCCGCCTTTCATTGCAAGTGTAATAAACACAAGCAGTGTAAGTACAAGCATGATGATCCACGGACGGTTCTTAAACAAATCTGTTAAGTCTTCTTTTAAGCTTGATTTTTGTTCGGGCTTTGGTATAATGCGTTCTTTTGTTGTAAGGAAAGTGATGAGCAACATAACTATGCCGATGATAGAGAGCCACGTCATTACTTTTTCAATGCCTTGAGATTTATCGCCATGACCTGCAGATTCTATGATCGCCAGCATAAACACCTGTACAAAAAATTGCGCGAACATTACGGCTACAAAACGATAAGATGATAAGCTGTTTCGTTCGCCCATATCACCCGTTATAACACCGCTTAATGCAGAGTAAGGAAGATTGTTTGATGCGTACAGCAATAACAAAAAAGTGTAAGTAATAACAGCATAAATTACTTTGCCTTGGTATGAAAAATGTGGTGTACTGAATGCAAGCAATGCAATAACACCTAAGGGAATTGCCGTGAATAATATCCATGGACGAAACTTGCCCCACCGTGAATGTGTTCTGTCAGCCAAAGCGCCGATAATTGGATTAAAACCGAATGCGGCTATCAATCCTACAGTGAGAATTATTATGGATGCGTGTTCCGGTTTAAGACCATAAATATCTGTGTAGAAATAAGCGAGATAAGTTACCAATGTTTGAAACACTAAGTTGGCAGCGAGGTCGCCCAAACTATAACCAATTTTCTCAGCGACTGATAATTTTTGTGGTGCTGCAATTAATTTGGCTGCGCTTGCTGCACCTGCTTTTTCTTCCGGTAATGATAACTCTTCTGCACTCATATTAGTTTGTTTCGTTTTGATGATTAATTGTGTGATTACTATTTTTCTTTTGTTGCAATCACGCTGTAAAATGCAGGCTTTGGTTTAAAATTTCTATCAAATAATAACGCATAATTTGTTCTGCCGCGAATAGGAAAATTGTTCAACCAGGATTCTCCATCGTTCACACCCCA
>JBDUBY010000428.1:0-2138 GCA_040003735.1 Parafilimonas sp. | reverse complement strand
ATGGAACAGTTTAATCCTGTTGTTTTAAAAATCCGCAAACTTGAGAAGCCTGTTATTGCGGCCGTTAATGGTGTTGCGGCAGGCGCCGGTGCAAATATTGCCTTGTGCTGTGATGTGGTTGTCGCCACTCAATCAGCATCATTTATCCAGGCATTTAGTAAAATTGGTTTAATACCAGATAGTGGCGGAACTTTTATGCTGCCAAGATTAATTGGTTGGCAAAAAGCAAGTGCTTTAATGATGCTTGGTGATAAAGTGGGCGCTGCAGAAGCCGAGCGCCTTGGAATGATTTATAAGTTTTTTGTTGATGATCTTTTCCAGGAAGAAGCAAAGAAAATCGCTGTCACACTTGCGCAAATGCCAACACGCGGCTTATGGTTCACCAAACAGGCATTGTCGTGGTCGTTCAGCCACACATGGAAAGAACAATTAATGAATGAAGATAAATTGCAGCAACGTGCCGCAGATACAGATGATTTTAAAGAAGGTTTAAATGCATTTTTACAAAAAAGGCAACCAAATTTTAAAGGCGAATAATGGATGAAGTACACGATAAAGTTGTTGCGCACATGATGCAGCACGATGCATTCAGCAATTGGCTTGGAATAGAAATTTTAGAAATAAAAGAAGGTTCGTGTAAACTTAGAATGAAGATTCGCGGAGAAATGGTAAATGGTTTTCATGTTGCGCATGGCGGAATTATTTTTTCTTTTGCTGACAGCGCACTTGCTTTTGCCTGCAACAACCGTAACAATTTATCACTTGCACTTGAATGTAATATTTCGTTTTTAAAACAGGTAAATGTTGGTGATGAGTTAATTGCCGAAGCAAAAGAGATTCATCATGGAAAAAGCACCGGTGTTTATTCAATTAATGTGATTAATCAAAACAATAAACAGGTGGCTTTATTTAAAGGAACTTGTTTTAGAACAGGAAAGAATTTGGTATAAATAATTTATAAAGCTTTTGATTCGCACCATTCTGCAAAAAATTTTTTTATTTTATTTTAGGAGTTTTGCCAAAACAAAATCACATATAATTATTTCTTTTTCCATACTTAAATAAGCAACCATGTATTTTTTTTTATAAATAATGCAGTGATAATTTAGACTTTTTCATCTTTTGTAAATGCAAGGTCTATATTCAATAAGTTGATTAGAAAGTTTTTCAAAAAAAAATAAAGGTTTCGTGCACGAACTTTTTTGCCGTTTGCGGCATTCCTTTACACTCAATAAAGAAGGCAATTTCGGCCACGGCGATTGCAGCAGGCTCAAGAATAGTTACTTTTCTTTTGACCATTTATCAATAAGTTTATTGGCAAGCTTTTTACCTGTTGTAAGTGAAAGTTTCTTTACAGGTGTATTTTTTTGCGCAGCCAATAATTGAATTTTATCAAACTCTTTTTGTTCAATTACTACAAACTTTTTATTATTTATTGTAAGTGTGTTCATATGTAAATTCGTTTCTTAAATCTGATACTAATATAATCAATAAACGCATCTACATTTCTTCTTTCCAAAACTTCACAATATCTTCTGCATGTTGTTTGTTGCGTGGCTTTAAATATACTTTTTGAATGATGCCTTTTTCATCAATCAAAAATGTTGTACGATGCAGGCCCATATAATGTCTTCCATATAATTGCTTTTCACCCCAAACACCATATGCATCAATTATTTTGTGATCAGGATCTGCAACTAATGTAAACGGCAAACTGAATTTTGTTTCAAATTTTTTATGGCTAACAGAATCATCAGGACTAACACCAATTATTTCAAAACCTTCTTTCTTCAACAAAGAAAAATTGTCTCTTAAGTTACAGGCTTCAATGGTGCATGTTGGCGTATCATCTTGAGGATAAAAAAACAAAATAACTTTTTTGCCTTTATAATCTGCAAGCGACACCGTTTTACCGTTTTGATCTCTGCCTTTAAACGCTGGCGCTTTCATGCCGGCAGTTAATGTTATCATATTAAATTATTGTTTTGTAAAATTAAATGTTTGCATAACCACGTTGCCTGCAATATCTGTTGCTGTTATGTTTAATATATGATTTCCCGTTGTACAATGTGCATCAAACGTGTAAATAAAATTATCATTCTTTTTTGCAAACATTAGCCAGTTTCCATCAAGCGTTG
>JBDUBY010000389.1:0-23597 GCA_040003735.1 Parafilimonas sp. | reverse complement strand
TTATGCAAAAGATGATGTGCAAGAGCTTGAAGTAAATCCTTATTACAACTAAATTGATTAAGGAGCAATTAATCTGACAGGTTGATAGTTCAAAAGCAACTTTTCCTGTATCATAAATCTGTCAGGTTTTTTATCAACATAATATTGCACGGCTGCTTGTACATTTATGAAATGACTTCCTATCATGCAAAAAAATATAGTTGTCAAATTTATTATGCTGCGAGAGCATTTATTATAGGCTTTCCAATATTTATGGCAATTACAATAATGCTAATGTTATTGGGTGTTTTATTAAAAATCCCAGCAGGGATTGGAGTGATTATAGTTATTATATTTTGGGTTTCGCCATTCTTTTTTGAAAAAAGAATAAAAAAAATATTTACAAGGAAAGCATTGCTTGAATTTAATAATGATTGTTTTTCGGTTGCAATTTCCAAATTAGGCTGTGATGAAATACAAAAAACCTTAACTTATGAGTGGGGAGAGATAAAAGCGTATAAATTTTATTTTACACCAAGCAAACTTACCTACTTAGATATTTATTTGAAGAATGGCGTACATAAAGAATTTGGATTTAAAGACGATAAAACTGAGGAAGAGTCTATTAAAAGTGAAAGTGTTTTTAGTATTTTTTATTCCTTCATAAAAGAATATAATTCTGATAAAAAAGATGTTGAAAAAATAAAGTTTCTGTCAGGTGTTTTTGCTACAAAGAAAGGTGTTATCCTATTGTGTGTTTTAGCTTCTTTAATTATAATAGATATAACTCTTCATATACTAAAATATGACAGCAACATTGGATTTCTTATATTCGGTGGGGCAACATTGTTGGGGCTAATAGTAAAGAGAAAACAACAACAAAATTTTTATAAAAGAATGAGTGATCTCACTTAAGGAACTCTTTCATTTACTATAATGAATATTTTAGGCAACGGATGGGCTCGAAACAATCCTTATTAACAAGTAATCTTCATTTCTTACATTAGCAATATGAAAATTGCTATCATCAACGGACCAAATTTGAATTTGCTTGGCAAACGTGAAACTGATATTTATGGTAACACAACTTTTGAAAAATATCTTGAAGAAGTAAAGAATATTTTTCCTGCAATTACATTTCATTATTATCAAAGTAATGTGGAAGGTGAATTAATTAATGAACTTCAACGAATAGGTTTTGAATATGATGGTATTGTTTTAAATCCTGGTGGTTACACACATACTTCTGTTGCATTAGGTGATGCGATTGCTGCTATAAAAACGCCGGTAATTGAAGTGCATATCAGCAATGTACAGGCACGGGAAGATTTCAGGAAGCTTTCACATGTTTCGGGCAAATCTGTTGGCAGCATTTTTGGATTGGGTTTAAATGGTTATGAACTTGCAGTAAAATGGTTTGTTGATAATGCAAATGATATGAAATAAAAACTCTTAATTACTCCTTCTACCTAACCAAAGCAAAGCATCGATAACAAATTTATCATAGGTGTCATTTGCAAACTGAAAGGATAGCTCTGCATTTGTGCCATGTTCATAATCAATATCATTATGACCCATATTAACGTAGATCATTTTATATTTTGTGTTCGTCCATGCAACAGGGTAATATCCACTGTGCCATATCTCATATAATTTAGGACCAGTGCCTAAAGGAAAGCTTGAAGAATCAATAGCGAGTAAAATTTTTATATCAGGATTTTTGCGCAGATCTTTTTCCCATCGGTACCATTCGTTAGGCGATGATTTAAATAAATGAGGCAAATTCTTTGTAAAAGGATACGTTGAATCTTCAACCCGCAATATGGCTGATGTTGGCCTCCATGTATTGCTTACATATTGCCCAGCGCCGATGAATTCATTATGATACCAATCCCAGTTTTGCGGATAAGCAGAAGGTGTTAATGCAAATGCTGCAAAATGAAAACCCATCCATGCGCCGCCATTTTTCATGTATGTTTCAAATGCAATTCTTTGCAATGAATCATCAGGCCTTGTATCTAAAAACAGTACTACTTTATAATTTGATAAAAATGCAGCATTAAGATTATTCCAATCATTCGTTGAATCATAGATAAAATTGTATTGTTTGGCTATTTTAGGAAACCAACGATTTGCTTCATGCACAAAACTTATATGCGCAGCATCTTCTTTGGCTGTATAAAATGCAATTACTTTAAATGAAGCAGTATTGGTTTGTGCGTTTGCAAAACTTATTAGGCAAAAACACAATGCGATAGCGATGAATATTTTTGAGATTTTCATACCTGTAATTTATTATATACCATTTTTAAGCAGCAGTTTTATTTTGATAATCCTGCAATAAGATTAATGGTTAGCGCAACTACAAAGGTATTTAGTGCAAAAGATAACAAGCCATGAAACAATACAACCCGCCGTATTTTTGACGATGATATTTCAACGTCAGAAACCTGGAATGTGCAACCTATAACAAAAGAAAAATAAGCAAAATCAATATAGTCGGGCCTTGTATCTTCTCCGGGAAATTCAAGGCCTTGTGCATCTTTATCGGGCTTTTTTTCATCATCATTATAATACATATGCGCATAATGAAATGCATAAATAGTATGCACCATCATCCACGATAATAAAATACCTGCAATTACCAAAGGCAAATATAAATCGTCTGTTGATGAAGCTTCTTTTTGTGAAACCATAAGCAATAAAACAGTAAACATGCTTGCAAATGAAGAAATCAAAATCAGCATAAAAACAAACACGTTACTGCCATCATCTTTCTTTGCCCATTTTCTAATTTCGGGTATTGACCGCTTTGCTATAACAATCCAGTTTAAAATAAGATAGGATAATGCAAACATGTTCCAAAAAAGCAAACTTGCAATAAGCGTTGAAGAATTTCTTTTGATAAGCAGAAAAACAATAACGCTTAATAAAACACTTACAATAATTCTGTGCAGAGGATGCATTCTCAAGAAAATATTATTTGTATTTGCTTTGTTCATTATTTATCATAATTATGTAGCCGAAGTTAGAATTATAAAGATGACTTGAGAAAAAATGGTTAATTGCATACATTAATTTAAAAGATTTTCGTTTTATAATAAATTGTTCTGCATGAATAAATGGATAGTTACACAAACGCTTATTCTTTGTTGCGTAATGCTACATGCGCAACAGCCAAAAATAATTTCTGATGCAACTATATCTTTTTCTATAAATAATTCGAGCGCATCAAAGCAAAAAGATCTTGGTTCTAAGATAATTTACCTGAAAGGAAAAGATATAAGAGTAGACCTTGTAAGTAATATGTTTAGTCAAACTATTTTTTATAATAGCAACACGGGTAATGCAACTATTTTAAAAAATATTGGCCAGTCAAAATATATTTCTAATTATACGGCTGATGAATGGAAGAAGGCAAATAATATGTACAACGGTGTAACCATTTCTTTCACGAACGAAACAAAAAAGATTCTTGATTACAATTGCAAACAAGCAATATTGAAATTAAAGAATGGCAGCACTTATACAGTTTATTACACACCTTTGCTTGTGCCTTCTGTTATGGAAAATCCTTTTGAATTTAAAGATATTTCCGGGTTAATTTTAGAATATGAGTCCTCAATTAATGAAAATGAAAAAGTAATTTATACTGCAGATAAGATAAATTTTGATCCCGTTCCCTCATTACAATTTGAAATACCGAAAACAGGTTACCGCGTTTTACACTAATTAACGGACAGGAGCAGTTGGCGTTTTAAAAAGAGGCGCTTTTACTTTGTATTTATATGGATACACGTAAGTAGTATTGCCATTTTGCATACGTATAACAGATTGGCCTAAAATAGAGTTATTTGAATTGATCTGGTAAAAATCAGATGAGCCGTTGAATTGAAATTTAGAAAGCCTGAAACTTGGATATGCAGTTGACTTATAAGAATATTTACTAAAGTTTTTTAAACTGATGTTTGCATGGGATTTTTTAGCTGAACCGTTATCAATAAAAGACGCAAAGGTTTGAACACTGATTAAAAAACCCAGCAGCAAAAGCATTTTCCTCGGAGATAACATCTTGTTCATGGCGCAAATATACAATTTTAACACGAATTATACTTTTCCATAACGTAATTAATAAAGAAATGTTACAGAAGTTGGAAAATTTATTTGCAATATTTACCTTTCAGTAACCTTTAATGCCTATGCGTGACCATCCGTTCAGAGAAAATGCTGATGAAATAGAGGATCTTATAAAGCAATATGAAGATCTGCGTGCGGGTAAAAAAGCATCTTTTCTTGAAGAAGAATCTTTCGAAATCATAATAGAATATTTCAACGAAAAAAATAATTTCTCCAAGGCTTTGGAAGTGACAGAGACTGCGTTGGATTATTTCCCTTATTCAGCACAATTATTTATAAAAAAGGCAGATTTACTGATAGCTACTTACAGCTACAGTGAAGCACTTAATGTATTACAACAGGCAACATTTTTTGATGCTGATAATATTGATATTTATATCTTGAAAACGGATGCATATTTAGCGCTTGAGCAACCGCAAAAAGCCGCAGATTTATTGGAAGAAGCATTGATTATTTTTGATGGAGATGATAAACTCGATGTTTTATTTGAGCTGGCAGACGTTTATGATGACTATGAAGAATTTGAAAAGGTATTTGATTGTTTAAAACTGATTTTGGAACAAGAACCAGCCAATGAGGAAGCTTTATATAAAATTTGTTTCTGGACAGATTTTACAGGTCGTAATGAAGAGAGTATACGATTGCATCAAGATATAATTGATGAACATCCGTATTCTGAACTTGCCTGGTTTAATCTCGGATCAGCCTACCAGGGCTTAAAATTGTACGAAAAAGCGATTGATGCTTATCAATACGCGGTAGTAATAAACGATAAATTTGATTATGCATATCGCAATATGGGTGATGCATACATAAGGTTGCGTAAATACAAAGAAGCAATTGAAGTATTAGAAAAAGTAGGGGAGATAACGCGCCCTGAAGAAGTTATTTTTGAAGCAATCGGCCATTGTTATCAAAAGCTTGGAAAATTTGCAACCGCAAGATTTAATTATCGTAAAGCAAGCCACATAAATGCTTCAGACAGCAAACTGTATTATAAAATAGCGCTTACATACATAAACGAAAAGAAATGGGACAAAGCTATTGTACAGCTTGAAAATGCATTACGCATTCATAAAAACGTTCCTGATTATAATCTTGCGATAGGCCAGTGCTACATGGAACTTCGCAATTATAAAGATGCCGTTAATTATTTTAGTATGATGGTAAGAAGCCGTCCTAAAAATGTGCGTGGATGGAAGTCATTACTTGTATGTTTGTACCAGGCAAAACATTTTCATGAAGCCATTGTGCAATGCAATGTTGCTCTAAAAGTAACTGAAGAAAAGCCCTTAATAAACTTTTTGTACAGCGGCATTTTATTTGCAGCCGGTAAAAATAAAGAAGCTTTATTACAGTTGGAAACAGGCCTTAAAAAATCTCCTAACCTTGTAAAAAATTTTATTGAACTGAACCGTTCTATTCTTCAAAATGCACAGGTGGTTGATTTACTTGCTCGTTACAGAAAGGCAAAGGGAAAAAAATAATATTGTCTTTGTTTCTAATCAAATTAAGATTTTTAAACTGAATTTTATTCACGTGTAATAACAACAATTAGCTGTCGAATTGTTTAAAATGATTACGGCTCATCTCATACCCTTATTTTTGCGGCTGCAAAATTAATTACATGAAATGAGCCATAATTTTATGGCGAATTTCATCTGGCAAACAAAAAATCAAAATACATACAGATGAATTTTTCACTTACACAAATTCCTGATCGCAACCCAAAGCCTCGTGATAATGGTATTACAATGATAATGGATAAAGGATTGAGCATTGAAGAAGCAAAAAATTTTTTAAGCATAGCTCATCCTCATATCGATATATTAAAACTTGGTTTTGGAACTGCATTTGTAACGCCTGATCTTGAAAAGAAAATTGAAGTTTACCAATCTTACGATATTCCTGTTTATTTCGGAGGAACTTTGTTTGAAGCCTTTCTTATACGCAACCAGTTTAATGATTTTATAGAAGTTTGTAAAAGATATAACATCAGCTACATGGAAGTTAGCGATGGTTCAATCACAATTCCGCATGCAGAAAAATGCGGTTATATTGAAAAGCTTACAAAACACGGTACAGTTTTAAGTGAAGTGGGAAGTAAAGATGAAACCAATATTTTTCCGCCATATAAATGGATTGAATTAATGCGTGCAGAATTAAATGCAGGCTCATCCTATGTAATTGCAGAAGCGAGAGAAGCCGGAAACGTTGGTTTATATCGCGGCTCCGGCGAAGTTAGACAAGGTTTGGTACAGGAAATATTAACCCAGATTCCGCCAGAAAAAATAATATGGGAAGCGCCGCAAAAAACGCAGCAATTATATTTTCTTGAACTGCTTGGTTGTAATGTAAACTTGGGCAACATCGCACCAACAGAAGTTATTCCTTTAGAAGCTATGCGCATTGGTTTACGAGGCGATACTTTTCATTTGTATCTTGATAAAGAAAAAAAATAATGCGCCAATATGGTTTAATAGGATTTCCGCTTAGCCATTCCTTTTCACAAAAATATTTTACTGAAAAGTTTTTACAAGATGATATTAAAGATGCTGAGTTTTTAAATTTTACTATCCCGCAAATTGACGATGTTGAAAAAATTTTTGCTGATCATCCGCAACTAAAAGGTTTGGCTGTAACTATTCCGTATAAAAAATCAGTTATTCAATATTTAGATGAAACTGATGATGCGGTTAAAAAAACAAGTGCCTGTAATTGCATTAAAATATATCAGCAAAAAAAAATTGGTTTTAATACTGATGTTATTGGCTTCGAAAAATCTTTTATAAAAAATCTGAAACCGCATCATAAAAGCGCTTTAGTGTTAGGAACTGGTGGTGCATCATCCGCTGTTCAATTTGTATTGAACAAACTTGGTATAAATTTTTTAATCGTTTCAAGACAAGCTTCAAACAATACAATTTCTTATACTGAGATTACTGCTGAAACTTTACATCAGTATAATATAATTATAAATTGTACGCCATTAGGTACTTATCCAAATATTGAAGAAGCGCCGCAATTGCCATACAATTTTTTAAGTGCATCAAATTATCTTTTTGATCTTGTATATAATCCTCCGCTCACACAATTTTTAAAATATGGAAAGAATGCCGGGTGCATAATTCAAAATGGTTATGAAATGCTTGTTTTGCAGGCAGAAGAAAACTGGAAAATCTGGAATAGTTGATATAGTTACCAAATGCTTTACAAAGAGTTATTAAAAAAATTTTTGTGGTGACAATAATTTAATATTATTGCAACCTGTGAATAGCAGATAAAGTTGAAAGATGCCTAAAAAACAATTGTTTACACTCGAATACCCCGTTAGATGCTCGCCGAGCATTTTATACGGTTTCCTTTCTACACCCGCCGGTTTAGGAGAATGGTTTGCTGACAAAGTTGACGAAAGAGATAATATTTTTATTTTTTCGTGGAATGGTTCAGTAGAAAAAGCCGACTTAATGGATTCTGAATTAGATAAATTCGTTAGGTTTCATTGGCAAACTTCACCCAAAGATGAATACTTCGAGTTTAAGATTGAGAAAACTGAAATAACAAACCAAACTGTTTTAATAGTAAAAGATTTCGCCGAAAAAAGCGATATAAAAGATCAATCACGGCTTTGGGAAAGCCAGGTGAAAGATTTATTTCATCGTTTGGGAAGCTAACCGGCTGCAATTATTTCCAATAAAGAAGTATAATTTTTCAGATAAAAATCTTCAGCATCATTCCATTTTTGTAATGATAATTGCTTTGCTATTTTAAAAAATGGCTTATTAAGATGTTCTTGTGCTGAATCAATTTCTTTTAAAAGCTTATAATTTGTTTCTTCAAAATGATGTTGCCATTGTTCATCATTCACACAAATAAAATAATCATAAATAATTGCGTTGTTTAATTTTTGTTGAATACTATTTTTAAATAACTGCAAATATTTTCCGGATAAATGCAGTGTAATACTGAAATAATTTCCCCACCAGAAAAAACTTCTGATTGCAAACACATCATCTTTAGAAAAAACTCTCGGATGATCCATTAAAACATAAGGCAGGGTTAAATAATTTTCACCTTTATAAATTTTTGGTGATGATGTAATTATTTCGTGAGGCAAATTTTCTTTATGTAAGTGCAATACATTTTTATACGTTTCGCTTAATAATCCAAAAAGGTTGTAAACTTTTTCTATAATTCTATTCTTTGTTAAAATAAATTCGCTGCTTGTTACAAGTTCTAATTCATTTTTTGAAAGCTCTACATTTGTGTGCGGCATACTTATATTATTAAAGCCATTGCAAAGTGATTAAAAAACTCGATAAACTTATCGTTAAAGCATTTGTAGGTCCTTTTATTGCCACTTTTCTTATTTCACTTTTTGTATTGGTGATGCAATTTTTCTGGCTGTACATTGATGATCTTGTTGGCAAAGGTCTTGATGTGCTTACTATTTTTAAATTGATTGGTTATGTTGCTGCAACCGCGGTGCCGCTTGCATTGCCGCTTTCGTTGTTGCTTTCATCAATTATGACGTTTGGAAATCTTGGCGAAAGTTTTGAACTTGTTGCTATAAAATCTGCCGGAATTCCTTTGCTGCGTTTTATGATGCCATTACTTGCAATTGCAGTTTTAATAAGCGGCGTAGCATTTTTATTTGCAAATAATATTATACCTGTTGCCAATCTTAAATTAAATGCATTAAAGTATGATATCATTGTTACAAAACCTGCGCTTGATATACAAGAGGGTGTTTTTTATGACAAGATAGAAGGTTATGTAATTAAAGTTGGAAAAAAAGAAAAAGATGACAGCACAATACGTAATGTTATTATCTATGAAAAAACATTTGGGCCGCAGGATAATTTTATAATAGCTAACAGTGGCACAATGAAAGCTTCAGCTGATAAACGTTTTCTTGAATTTACTTTACGTGATGGATGGAATTACCAGGAAAACGGAAGCCGGTTTAGTACAAACTCTGATTTTATAAGATTTGGTTTTAAAGAATATAAAAAAGATTTTGACTTAACCAGCTTTCAAATGAACCGTACTGATGACAGCTTATTTAGATGGGATCCGAAAATGCTAACAGTTCACCAATTAAATCTTTCTATAGATTCAATAAATAAACTGCGTGTTGCGGGAAATATGCGTTTAAAATCGCAAATAAAACCTACGCTTGTTTTTTATAAATACCAGGATAGCACATGGAACTTTCCAGATTCATTAAAGAAGAAGCGCATAAAAACGTTTAGTGATATTATTCCCGATTCTACATCCGGTACTAATTATGAAAGATCCATCAGTTCTATAAATTCAGTAAAAGGTTTTGTTGATCTTGCGGCTAACGATTATAGCAGCGCACAAGATCTCTTGCGTAAAAACCGTATTGAGTGGAACCGTAAGTTTAGCTTATCATTTGCCTGCCTTGTATTGTTTATGATTGGCGCACCACTTGGTTCAATTATTCGTAAAGGCGGGTTAGGTTCTCCACTTGTTTTTGCAGTTATATTTTTCGTGGTATTTCATTTGCTTAACACCTTTGGCGAAAAGTTTGCAAAGCAAGGTCTTTCCACAGCTTTTGTAGGTATGTGGCTATCTTCTTTTGTACTTGTGCCCGTTGGAATTTTTCTAACTTCGAAAGCCATGAGAGATTCCCAGTTGTTTAATAAAGAATTTTATTTCAGGTTTTTAAAGAAAGTAAAAAATGCAGTAATCGCGAATCGTAATAAAGCAGATGTATAATGTTTGCAGTTGATTCCTTTTTAAAAATATTCATGAAAATGAATAACAAAAAACCTACTTTAAATTATTTTGATACCGCGTATTTAAGTGAAAATATATAATCAGTAAAGTACAACATCGCAATTGCAAACAGCACAACAAAATCTTAAAGTACAAAAGTGGATTACAGCTTTATCTGTAATTCTTTTTATTACAAAAATTACTGCGTATTATTTTACAAATTCACTCGCAATACTTTCAGATGCACTTGAAAGTATTGTAAATGTTGTTGCTGGTTTTATTGGTTTGTATAGTTTATATGTTGCTGCAAAGCCGAGGGATATGGAACATCCTTACGGCCATGGAAAAGCTGAATTTATTTCAGCCGCGGCTGAAGGTGGCCTTATTGTTTCATCTGGCTTACTTATTTTATATGAAGCCATTATAAACTTCATTAAAACCCAACCAATTGAAAAGTTAGACACAGGTGTGTGGTTGATTGCAATAACAGCTATAGTAAATTTTATAGCAGGTTTAAGTTGCCTGAAAATTGGTAAAAGAAACAACTCGCTGGCATTACAGGCAAGCGGCAAACATTTAATTATTGATACTTATTCAACGCTTGCAATAGTTGCTGCGCTTATCATCATTCTATTTACAAAATTTTTCTGGATTGATAAAATTGTTGCCTGTGTTCTTGCCATAATCATAATATTTAATGGGTACACAATTATAAGAAAATCGCTTGCCGGCATAATGGATGAAGCTGACATGAAATTGCTTGAAAGAATGGTTCGGCTGCTTAATGATAACCGCCGGCCAAACTGGATTGATATACATAATTTAAGAATAATTAAATATGGAAGTGTGTTGCATATTGATTGCCATCTCACCGTTCCGTTTTATTTAAATGTAATGGAGGCGCATGATGAAGTAGATGCATTACGTGGAAACATTATTAAAGAGTTTGGTGAATCAGTTGAGATGTTTGTACATACTGATGGAAGTTACCCGGTTAGTTGCGCTGTTATGTTTAATAAAGATGGTAAAACCGAAATGCGTTCATCAAATGATATCAAATGGACAATTGAAAATATAATGAAGAATGAGCGTCATGGTGTAGCTGAAATTACTGTTGAACAATAAGGCTGTGT
This sequence comes from Parafilimonas sp., assembly GCA_040003735.1. GTDB lineage: Bacteria > Bacteroidota > Bacteroidia > Chitinophagales > Chitinophagaceae > Parafilimonas. The sequence continues at coordinate 12,603 of JBDUBY010000389.1, read as the reverse complement.
TGATTATTATTTAAAAGTTTTGATTGTATTATTACTTATGAAAAAGTTTAAAATTGTTTTGTTTTTATTGATTTTTTCTCTTTCATTATCGGCGCAAAAAATTAATGTTGCGCACACGCGCTTAAGCATTCTTACCTGCGGTCCGGGCGATGAGTTATATTCTTTATTTGGGCATACGGCAATTCGCATTTTTGATAGTACAACAAATGTTGATGTTGTATATAATTGGGGCGGTTTTACATTTGATCAGCCAAATTTTTATCTGCGTTTTATACGCGGCACTCTAATATATTATTCTACTGAAGATTACTTTAATGATTTTATGTCTGAGTATGTAGAAGATCACAGGAGTGTTTACGAACAAGTTTTAAATTTAGACAGCATAGCAAAAGAGAAAATTATTGATGCTGTAATTTTTAATTCTACAGGTGATAATAAGTTTTATATATATGATGGATATAGTGATAACTGCACCACGCGCATAAAGAATATTGTGTACAACAATTTGGAGAATGCAAACATTACAACCAACATTATTCCTGATGGAACAACCAAAAGAGATTTAATGCATTATTACCTTGAAAACGGCAGCCAGTTATGGTCAGAATTAGGTCTCGACATTATAGTAGGAAGCGAGATTGATAAAGAAATTTCAAACGACGAAGCTATGTATGTACCCGAATTTTTTATGAAAGGCTTAAATAATACAGTATATAAATCTGCGCCTTTGGTGAAAGGATTTAAACCCATTTTAAAAGGTGATGATCTGCAAAAACCATCATGGAAATATCTTCCGCTTGTAATTACATCTGCAATATGTTTATTAATATTTTTAATATCTACTTTAAAAGCAAACTGGAGTAATTCTGTTATAAGATTTGTTGATGCATTGCTTTTATATATAACCGGCTTGCTGGGCATTTTGATTTTAATTATGTGGTTTGCCACAGATCACATAGAATGCAAAAACAACTACAATCTTATATGGGCTTTACCTTTTAATCTTCCCGTAGCATTTTTCTTATTTAAAAAACCAGCGTGGTTAAGCAACTATTTTTTTATTGCTTCCGTTATTACAGCAGTATTTCTTGCAACCTGGTTTTGGCTTCCACAGCAAATAAATATAGCCTTATTGCCGGTTGTAATTTTACTGTTAAACCGTTACGTACATCTTGCAAATAAATTCAGGCGGCTGCATAATGAAAAAAGTTATTGAGCATAATAAACTTCCTTTATCGTACCACGTTTATGGCAATGGCGTTCCGGTAATTTTAATACATGGTTTTGCTGAAACACATTCTATCTGGAAAAAACAAACAGAATATTTAAGTAACCATTGCAAACTTATCATTCCTGATTTGCCTGGATCAGGTGAATCGCTTTTGCCTAAAACTTTAGAAAAAAAACTAACTATAGAAGAACTTGCTGAAAGCATTTTTTCAATCATCAAAAATGAAAATATTGAAAAATGCATAATGCTTGGTCATAGCATGGGTGGATATATTACATTGGCATTTGCAGAAAAATATCCTGAAAAATTAAAGGCTTTTGGTTTTGTACAGTCAACTGCTTATGCAGACAGTGAAGAAAAAAAACAAATCCGTATCAAAGCAATTAACTTGATGGAAACTCATGGCAGTTATGTTTTTTTGAAAACCTCAACGCCGGGTTTATTTGCTGATGAGTTTAAAGTGACCCATAAAGATGTTGTTGATGAACTTATTGAATCAGGTAAATCTTTTAAGACAAAAAATTTGCAGCAATATTATTATGCAATGATGCAGCGGCCGCAAAGAACAAGTGTTCTTAAGAATAACAAGCTTCCTGTTTTATTTGTTATTGGTGAAGAAGATATAGCTGCACCTTTGCAGGATGTTTTAAAGCAAGTATATCTTTCTGATATAGCATACATTTATATTCTTGAAAAAACCGGGCACATGAGTATGCTTGAAGCGCCGGAGAAATTAAACAGGATATTGGAGAATTTTGTGAATGAGATGGAGTAGATTTTTAAACGGCATATTAACTGTACTGATCTTTTTATTATCGGCACAGCAAGCGTCTGCAGATCATTTAAAAGGAGGCTGGATAAAATATACATACTTAGGTGTGAATGGAGATAAGGTTAATTATAATGTATCTTTTTATCAATATTCAGATTGCAGCGAACCAGAGAAGGTTGATAATTTTATATATCTCGCAGTTCATGATGTAACAACTTCGCAAGACATTAATACTTATACTGTAGGCCGAACAAGTTTAACTACAGAAGAAAAAAATGATTTTGGGCCTTGTTTTCAAAACCCGCCTACCGTATGTTATCTTGTAGCAGAATATACCACAAATATTTCGATGCCGCAGAATGCTTCTGGTTATACGCTAACTGTACAACGTTGTTGCCGTATTGCCGGCATAGCAAATGTTCCAAATTCAAATGCCACAGGTTTAACATATACTGTTACAATACCTGGCGGAAATTATGTTAATAATAATAGCCCCGTTTTTTCTTTTAATGATGCTGCTGCTATATGTTATGGCTCACCTTTTTCTTTTGATTTTTCTGCTACAGATGTTGACAAGGATTCCCTCGTATATTCCATGTGCAGTGGTCTTACAGGGGGTACAGCCATCGATCCGGTTGTTGAAAAACCCGGGCCGCCTCCGTATTCACCCATACTTTATAATTTACCTTATTCAGGTAGCAATCCATTAGGTAAATTAGTGTCAATAGATTCAAAAACCGGCATTCTTTCCGGCATTGCTCCAACGCAATTAGGTACTTATGTTGCTGCTGTGTGTGTTGATGAGTTTAGAAATGGTGTTTATATAAGTCACACAAGAAAAGAGTTGCATTTGAATGTTTCTAATTGCAAATTAGGTGGCGCGCAATTAGAGCCATCATATATAACCTGCGATGGATTAAGTTTTACCTTCAATAATGAAGCAGGCATAAATTCATCTTATTCTTATTACTGGGATTTTGGTATAAATAATATTACCACAGATACTTCTACACAGCCAAATCCAACCTATACTTTTCCGGATACAGGTGTATATTTTGTGAAGTTAAAAGCCAATAATAATAAAGGTTGTGAGGATTCTGCAACTACGCAGGTATCAATTTTTCCGGGCTTCAGTACAGATTTTTCAATTGACGGAAGTTGCATCATACATCCTTACAATTTTGCTGATCTTACAACAACCAAGTATGGATACGTAAATACATGGCAATGGTTTTTTGGTGATAATGAAACAGTTGATGATACTACAAAAAATCCTGTATACAATTATGTTGATACAGGGCAAAAGACAATTAAACTTATCACCACCAATTCAAAAGGTTGTATTGATACTGCTATTAAAATTTTAGATGTAAGTAACGGGCCGGATTTAGTTTTGAATTTTAATGATACACTTATTTGCAATATTGATACTTTAGAATTAAAATCTTTTTCAACAACACGTGGTGCTGTTTTTAGCTGGACACCTTCGTATAATATAATCGGTGCCAACACAAGCCAGCCGCTGGTTTATCCAAAGCAAAATACAACCTACGGCATAACAGTTTCATACAAAGGATGTATTAGCAACGATTCTGTTGTAGTAGATGTAACAAATCATGTAGTTTTAAATTTACCTGCTGATACTACCATATGTAAAACGGACAGCATACAAATTGTTCCATCAACAAATGCATTGTATTTTTCGTGGTCTCCGTCAAATGCGTTAAGCAGTGCATCTGATGCGCAACCTTTTGCCGCGCCTTTATCAGATACGAAATATAATTTACTTGCTTCAGTTGGTAAATGTTATGCATCAGATGCGATTGCTGTGCACGTGGTTCCGTATCCAACCCTAAATGCAGGTGATAATGAGGCTATTTGTTACGGTACTACTAAACAGTTAAACGCAAGCATCAACGGTGCTTATTTTACATGGTCTCCGGTATCAAGCCTGTTTAATTACAATACATTAAATCCAATTGCAGGGCCGCAATCAACTACCAATTATGTTTTGCAGGTAACAGATACATTAGGTTGTCCAAAACCTGTTTATGATTCTGTGCTGGTTACCGTTATTCCAAAAGTGAATGCCTTTGCAGGTGATGATACAACTGTTGTAAGAACACAACCGTTGCAATTAAATGCAACCGGCGGCATATTTTATCATTGGTTTCCTGCTTCAGGGTTAAGCAACGCTGAAATTTCAAATCCTGTTGCAACATTTACTGATGGACCTGACACCGTTTTTTACACGGTGAAAGTGAGTACACCTGAAGGATGTTTTTCAAACGACAGTATTAAAATTTTCATTTTTGAAACGCAACCTGAAGTATTTATTCCTACTGCATTTACGCCAAATGAAGATGGAAAAAATGATGTATTCAGGCCAATAATTGCCGGCATGAAACAATTTTTATATTTCCGTGTGTACAACCGTTGGGGGCAATTACTTTTTAGTACAAGTGAAGCCAATAAAGGCTGGGACGGAACGTATAATGGAAACAGGCAAGCCAGCGGCACGTATATATATTCAGTGCAGGCAATTGATTATACCGGTAAACCTTATTTCAAAAAAGGAACTTTTGTGCTGATACGATAGCATTTTATTTTACGTACTTTTCCAAAATTAGATTTCTTCTAACATCATTTCATTTAGCTAACATAAGTAAATCTATTATTTTTCGTTTTAATGGAATAATCTTTGATTTAATTCTCCCGCATGAAGCAAATTTTCAAGCTGTTTACTTTATTTATATGCAGTGTGGTTTTCCTATCATGCAATAACAGCACACAGAAAAAATTTGAGTTTTATTACTATCCTTCAAGAAATGTTTATTACGATGTAACAAACAGTTTGTATTTGTATTCTTTAGATGGCGGAAAAAATTGGGATTCATTAAACGTACAATCAAACAAAGAACCTGCAACACTTGGAACAAAGCGCATCGTTTACAGTACGTCTTTCGATATATGGAAAGATAATGCACAACATATTAGTGAATTTAACGGGCACGTAGTAAACATAACAGGCGACAGCAGTTCTCTTCAAACTGATTTGGCGGCTGATCGCAAAATAAAAAAAGCCAAAGCGCCTGTAATGAACGTTCCTAAACCAGAAAAAAAGCCAGGCTTTTTTAAAAGATTATTCGGTAAAAAAAATAAACAATAATAATTAATGAAAACTAAAACTTCTTTTTGGCAACGCATGGGTTTTCATGAGTGGTTTCTTAAGCGCGAAGCTGATGATTCTGTACGGCAAATACCACCTTTAACTGTGAATGATATTTATACATTCATTGTTCAGAAGTTTGAAGAATCTATAAAAGAATTATCTTTTGCAAACCGCATTGTTTTTTGCCATGAATACATTGTTTGTTTTAATGAAGAAGATTATAGCAACTTCACAGAGAATAAAAAAGGCATTTTTGGTGTGATCATTCAAGAGTCTGTAAAAAAGTTTTATTCTATATTATCAGAATATAATAAAGAAGGAAAAACAGTTGCACCAGCAAGTAACAAATGGGTTTTTCGTTTTGTTTCGCATCCTGAATATTTACGGGGTGATAAAAGTGTTATTGGAAAATTAATGCCCGGAAGCACACATCAAAAAAAAGAAAATGTGCGCATCACTTTTATTCCTAGACAAACAGGTATTGCAGAAACATTTGATGTAAATCCTGAATTGCTCGATGGGTTTATTTTTTATAGTGAAGGTTACTATGAAGTAGCTTACAACGATGATTTTTTATTGGATGATAAAGCAGTAACAAACGGTGATAGCAAAGTGCTGGCAAGATTTGAAACCATTGTTCCTGATAAAGAATTTGCAGGTAAAAAGATTGAATATTTCATGAAAGAAAAAGACATTTTTATTTCAGGAAAAGATGAAGCAAAAGACAAACCAAATATTTTCCGAATCCCTTCAGATTGGGTAAACACGCCGCATTTGCGCATAAGATATAATAACGCTGATGATAAATTTTATCTTGCTTCATTCGGCGAAAAAACAATCGTGAATGAAAGCGAAGTTGCGTTGAGTGAAATGGATAATCCTTCATGGGTTCAGTTGCCCGTAAACTCACGCATTGTGCTGAATGGAATTGTTGGCGTGAATATTTTTAAATCATAGTTCATGTTGAATATAATTCTGTCTTCATCTCTTTTATTTGTTTGTGTTTTATTGCTGGGCGCAAATTTTAGAGATGTAAAAAAAACGCACAAAAAAAATGGCTGACAATTTTTATGGAGTAACGGATGCGGGTAAAATGCGCGATAACAATGAAGATAATTTCATCGCGCAAACAATTGTAAGCGGTAAATATATTGCCGGTTGTGTTATTGATGGTGTTGGTGGATATGAAGGTGGGGAAATTGCTGCAGCACTTGCACGCACTGCAATTTTAAATACAATTAAAAAAACTTCGGGCGACGTAATTGAAGTTTTGCGAAAGGCAATTATTGCTGCAAATCAAAAAATTCTTACTGAAAAGCAAACTAGTGGCGAGAACACACAAATGGCTTGTGTGCTTACACTTGCATTGGCTGATATAAATGAAAACAAATTTTATTATGCGCATGTCGGCGACACAAGATTGTATTTGTTTCGTGATAAATCATTGGTAAAAGTTACACACGATCATTCTTTTGTTGGTTTTTTAGAAGACAGCGGCCGCATAACAGAAGAGGCTGCAATGCAACATCCGAAGCGTAATGAAATAAATAAAGCTTTGGGTTTTGATGATGAAAAATTTACTGAAGCTGATTATATAGAAACCGGTGAATCGCCTTTTTTGCCTGGCGATATTTTGTTGTTGTGCAGCGATGGTTTGAGTGATATGTTGAACAGCAGAACTATTATTGGAATATTAAATTCTCCGCAAAGTATAAAAGAAAGATCCAGGGCGCTTATTGAAGCAGCAAATCTTGCAGGAGGAAAAGATAATATTACAGTTGTATTGTTACAAAATAACAAATTGCCTTTGCAACATGAAGCAACAAAACCTGTTGCTGTAAAAAAAAACGAACCACTTAAAGAAGAAGTAATTCAACAGGAAATTATTACTGAGAAAGATGTGCGGCATAAACGAAGTGGTGGAATAGGTGTGCGTTTTCTTGCGGTGCTTTGCCTGGTTTCACTTGCTGCTTTGGCCTGGTTTATTTACAATGATTATTTCGCAAATAAACAACCTAAAAAAATTTTTACCGATGCATTGCCAGTAGTTAGAAATGCAAGTGAAAAAAAGTTATCAGATAGTATTAATAATACCGATTCAGAAAATATAGTATTAAAAAATATTGTGGGCGAAACACAAACAATAATTTTTAATGATTCATTATTTATTCGCAAAGATTCGTTGCATATTATTGGTAACGGAATTACACTAACAGCAGATTCATTATATAAAGGCGCAGCTTTAATTATATCATCAAATTGCAAATACATTTTACTTGATAGTATTACGCTTGAAAATTTCGACATTGGAGTTTTGGTTCGAAATAAAGCACTTCATTTGAAAAATGTAAAGTTTAGAAATTGCCGCATTCCTGTTTTATATGAAATGCAATTGCAAAATGATGAGAATATTTCTGCAGATATTTCAGACAGTGCATTATTAAAAATTGATTCAATTAAAATCATGCATAAATAAAAATGGGCGCAACAAATAATCCTTCTATAAAACGAAATACAGAAAGAATTTTTTTGCTGCTGATCACTGCTGTAATGGCTGTGCTTTTTTATAAAATGTACCTTGTCTTAAATACTAATTTCACTAATGTGTCTTCGCGTGTAAGCAACGGCACAATGATAAATCTGAATGATCCGAACCCTGGGAAAAACATGAAAATGCTTTTGCAGAAAGGGCGTTACTTCCGTGATGAAAAAGATATTAATCTTATCAGCGCAACTTTTGAAAAAGCCAGATTATCAGATAGCCTTCCTGTTGATAATATTGGCGATTTAAATAAAAGACAATACACTGTAAATGCAGAAACGGCTTTAAACGAAGGCGGCGAATCTTTTCAAAAAAGAGTTGCTGCTGAGCGAATTGCTTTAGGTTTTTCTGATGATGACAATGCTGTTTTCGCGTTGCAAAAGAAAGCTTCAATTGCTTCGATTAATAATTTGAAAATGGGAACTTATAAAATCGGTGGCAGCATAAAAGCCGCAGGCGATGTTCCGGTTTCAAACGTGATTGTTCGCCTGCAATTGATTTTGCCACAGGATAGTTTGTACAGTAATAACGTTGAAGAAATTGAAAACGAGTTAAAAGAAAATACAATCACTGTTAGAAACATTTATGCTGTTGATTCTTTGCACAATACACAACTTCAATCTTTAATTGCTTATGCGCAAACGGATGCAAATGGAAATTTTTCTTTTGCCGGTTTGCCTGATAATAAAACATATTCATTACTTCCGCTTCAACTCAACTATACTTTCGGCCGTACACAAGGCATTGAAAAATTAGATCACAATGCAAGCTTTATATTTTATCGTTCACCGCATCAATTAAAAATTTTTTCAACAAAAGATTTCAGTTCACTAAAAAAAGATAAAGCATTTATTGTAAGAACGCCTGAAGAAGCCATGCAGTGGTTTTGGATAATTACAATCGGGTTTTTTGTTGGTTTTATTTTGCTGCATATAATTATGAGCGTTTGGTTTAGAAATGCAGATCAGCTAATTCTTCCTGTTGTAATGGTGATTACGGGTTTATCATTTATAACATTATTGAGTTTACAGGATCCCTTGCGCGACTGGTTTTTAGCCAAAAGCACATTCTTTTATTTCATTGCAGGAATAGTTGGAATTATTCTTTTATTGTTGTTTGATTTAAAACGTTTCACAACTGATTCAAAATTTTACCGCGTATTTATTTTCAGTAAAATGAAGCTTGCTTCTAATGGCTGGCCGTGGGCAATAATTGCAGCAGGTTTATTAGCACTAACTATTTTGTTTGGTTCAGGGCCTGAAGGCAGCGGTGTTAAGGTTAATCTTTTCGGTTTTCAGCCAAGCGAGATTGTGAAATTTTCAATTGTAATTTTTCTTGCAGGATTTTTTGCTACCAACGAAAAATTTATTTCAGCATATAATTCATGGACGAAGCGCAGCAAGTTTTTTGCATTTGCATTAGCCGCAATTCTTGCAACAATATTTTTGTTTTTAATACTTGGAGATTTAGGTCCGGCAATGGTTTGCTGTTTTACATTCATCATATTGTTTTCTTTTTCAAGAGGCGATTTTGTTCACATGGCAGCATCAGTAATTTTTTATGTACTTGCTGTTTGGTTATCAAAAGATGTATTACTTGCCACTGCAGTTACAGCTGTGTTTTTTGTGTTATATACTTTGCTTGTAACTAAAAAATTAAGCGAGTCATCAGTAATGGCACTTGTTGTAATTGCTGCATTTTTATTGCTTGACAAAATTCCATACATCGCTCAATATTTTCCTGGACCAATGCAAAGATTGATTGACAGAAAAGCAATATGGCAAGACCCATGGAACAATGAAGTTTTTGGCGGCGACCAGGTTGCAAACGGAATTTGGGCGATGGCAAGCGGCGGTATAACAGGGCAAGGCGCAGGTGAAGGATTTGCGAAAACAATTCCGGAAGCGCACACAGATATGATCTTGCCTTCAATGGGAGAGGAGTTTGGCTTTGCCGGAATTATAAGTGTGTTTATTGTGTTCTTAATTTACTTGCATCGTTCAATTATTATTGGCCGGCACACAGGCAGGCCGTTTCTTTTTTATATATGCAGTGGAATCGGCATCGCAACATTTATACAATTTTTATTGATTGCAGGAGGGTCAGTTGGTGCGTTGCCGTTATCAGGCGTTGCGCTTCCATTCATGAGCTATGGTGGTTCTTCATTAATTGTAAATATGCTGGCGGCAGGCTTTTTATTATCTGCATCAACTATACAAGGTTCGCCTGTTCAAATGAAATATATCGCCAATCAACAGGATAAAAACTTAATGCCTGCATTGGTAGCTGCGTGTGCAGGAATAATATTGCTTGGGTTTAGTGTGTCAAAATATTTATTTACCAACAGGCAAAAATGGATTATTGAACCGGCATTGGTTGCTGACAGAAGTGGCGCAAGAATGTTTAGTTACAATCCGCGCATTAGTATTTTGATGAACAAACTGCAGGCAGGAAATTTATTAGACCGCAATGGAAAAATTCTTGCAACAAGCCACCAGGAATTGATCAACTCACAACGCGATTCATTACTAGCATTAAGTATTCCGCAACAGGATATTGATGCGCTGTTTTATAAAAGATTAGATCGGTATTATCCTTTCGGTTCGCAAATGTTTTTCTGGACCGGTGATGCAAACACAAATGTTTTTAATGGCGCTTCAAATGGATATTTTGCTGAATACAAAGAAGCTGCTGAAATGCGTGGTTTTCCTATTCCTGAAAATAGTTTTACCGTAAGTGCAACACGTTATCGTGAACAACGTTTTCTGCCGCAGACATCAACAGAAATGAGTGTTGAGAAAAAAGATTATGGCGCTTTAGCACCTTTATTAATTGCAGGCATTAACAGCACAGCAGTAGATTCATTCAAACAAAGAAATCGCGATGTGCGATTGACATTAGACGCTGCTTTGCAAACACGGATTCAGCAATCACTGCAATCAGATGATTCTTTAATTAATAATCGTGTTTCTGTTGTTGTGATGGAAGATAAAACCGGCGATGTGCTTGCTTCAGCAAATTATCCATTACCACAAACCAATGATTGGGATATGCTGAATCTTACGCCACAGGAACAAAATCAATTATCTGGTTGGATAACAGATAATGATCTTGGTTTTACGATTGCAACACAACCTGGTTCAACTGCAAAGCTCATCACAGCGCTGTCTGCATTTAATAAATTAGGTATCGGTGCTGCAAAAAAAATTATTGTAGTTCATCCCCAGGATCTTATTCGTACAAAAGGTTATGAGCCTGATGAAGCAGGAAATATTAATATTGAATGCGGTCTTGTAAGATCAAATAATTCATTCTTCATTCGTTTGGCTAATGAAGAACAATTGCAGGAATATATGGGTGATTTGTATTTAAAATCAGGAATGTTTTTACATGGTGTTGGTGGTTATTATTATGATTTTGATGCAGACTATGCAAAGCAACAAAATGATTGGAAAGATATTTGGCGCAAAACAGAATTCACGAGTATTAAACACTATGATCCTAACAATATAAAAAGAACAAGAGGCAAAGGTGTTTCTGGAATGGCGTGGGGGCAAGGTGAATTAATAGCAACACCGGCAGCAGTTGCGAGAATTGCATCGGGTATTGCAAATAACGGAACGATGATGCAAAGCCGTTATGTGTTAAGTGTAAATGGAAAGATTACAAAGTTTGATAAAAGCATTCCTTTGGCAAATGATTCAGCTTATGCAAAGTTGATGACAAAATATATGATCGAACAAAGCCTTCCTAAAATTTCTAAATTAGGAATAAGTGTTGCGGGTAAAACAGGAACCCCGGAACGTATATTAAAGAATGAAAGAATAAATGATGGCTGGTATGTTTTCTTTGCGCCGAAACCAAATGATAGTGGTCATATTGTTGTTTGTGTACGTATTGAAAGCTGCCAGGGCTCAAGTATTGCTGTGAAACTTGCAGGCAAACATGTAGTTCCTATTTTAATGCAGATGGGTTATATAAAAGGATTCGGCCAGCCAACAATGAATAATAAACAATAACAGTTTAATAAAGTATATGCTTAACATCTTAAAAAATAAATCACCAAAAGATATTAAAACGCTTAGAAGTGATATACTTGATTTTATTAAAGCGCAATTAAAAAAAGCGGAGAGCGGAGAAGGCGAAAACATAAAAGGACTTCTATTATATATTTTTTGCGATGGTCAATATAAATATTTATATGACGGCGCTTTGTATGTTGAAGACCAGCAAAAATTTAAAGACGAGATACAAAAAATTGCAGATGATTTTGCCATAGCCCTTCCTGCAAACTGGCAATTACAAATAATATTTGATGATACAGTTCCTGTTGAAGCAATAAAATCTCCGGATATTGATGTCGCTTTATTTGTATCAACAAGGCAAAAACCATCCATACATAAAGAAGCCGTTGCTTATATAAAAGTTTTGAACGGTGAAGCAGAACAAAAGATTTATTCTATTCATTCAACAAACCTGGCAGCCGGTAAAAAAATTAATATTGGCAGAGAAAAAACAGTACAGGTAGCTGATGGATATTTAAGACAAAATCAAATTGCTTTTCCTGATAACAGTTCAAATAAAAGTAACAGAAGTGTAAGCCGGCAACATGCGCATATAGAATGGAATGAAGAACTAAGTGCATTTTTTTTATATGCTGATGAAGGCGGAATTCCACCTTCAAATAAAATAAAAGTAAAGCCCGACAATGGAAGTGAAATAAGATTGATAACAACTGAAATAGGATATCATTTAAAAGAAGGTGACCAGATAATTTTAGGCGAATCTGCTTTGCTGGAATTTAGTTATTCTGAAAACACTTAATTAAAACAATGAGTAAAGTTTTTACAATAACATCAGGTTTGGAAAATATGGGTGCGCTTAAA
>JBDUBY010000440.1:0-7121 GCA_040003735.1 Parafilimonas sp. | reverse complement strand
TCGAATGTTCTGCAGGATTAATATCAAACATCTGAAGTATCCACGCCATTTGATTGCAGTTGCTGTATAAAATTCCTGTTTCAGGATCAACAGCCGGGCCGCCATATTCTGCGCCACCGTCAAAGCCGGGAAAAATTATGGTTCCTGTTTTTGATTGCGGCGTAAACATTCTGCCTGTATGCACTGTATTCAATAACTTAACAACAGAATCATATTCTGTTTTTGACAAGTATTGGTTTACGTCTGCAGCAGTTAATTTTTGACGAACCTGTGGTAAAGGTTTTTGCGGAATAGGTTGTGTAGGCCAAAGCTTCTCACCAATTAAATCTGTAACAGTATCCATTGGTGTTTCAACAACAGGAAATAATGGATTGCCATTATCACGATCAAACAAAAAAACAAAACCTGTTTTTGTTGTTTGCGCAACTGCATCAATATTTTTTCCATCATGATTAACGGTTAATAAAACAGGTGCAGATGAAGGATCATAATCCCATGTATCGTGATGCAAAAACTGGAAGTGCCATTTCTGTTTTCCTGTTGCTGCATCAAGTGCCAGCATACAATCTGCATATAAATTTGAACCGCGTCTTTTTCCACCATAAAAATCCATAGAAGCAGAGCCAATAGGAATGTATGCAATGCCACGTTTCTGATCTATCGTCAAGCCCATCCAATTGTTTGCGCCGCCGGTATATTTATACGCGTCTTTATTTTCCCAAGTTTCATTGCCGGCTTCACCGGGGCGCGGAATTGTATGAAACTGCCACACAATTTTTCCAGTTTGTGCATCATACGCACGAATGTCGCCAGGCGCTGCATCCATACCTTCGCTAACACGTGTGCCGGCAATAATTAAATTTTTATAAACAGAAGGCGGCGATGTTTCGGTAACAAATAAATCCTTTACGCCATTCATTTCCAAACCGTCGTGCAAATCAATTTTACCTGCATTGCCGAAACTTGTTTTAGGCTTTCCTGTGTTTGCATCGAGGCAAATTAAATATGGGCCGGCACCATAAAATATGCGTTTATCATCTTTACCATCGCTCCAATAAGTAACGCCGCGATTATTGTTTAAATTAAAATGCCCGTTCTTATCTTCTGTAATTGAATCGTAAGGCGAATACACCCATTTCTGATTTCCTGTTGCCGCATCAAGCGCAAATACCTTTAGCATGGGCGACGTAACATACATTACACCATCAACAATAATTGGATTGCATTGTATTTGCGAATGTGCTGCAGTGTCATCATCTTTAGTATGAAACTCCCATGCAATTTGCAACTGCGAAACATTGCTTGTATCAATCTGTTTTAAAGAAGAATATTTATTTCCGTTTGAATTACCTGTTGCTTTCGCCCAGCCGTTATATTCAGCGTTATTTTCTTCTTTATTGCTTTTACAAGCGAACCATGTTAAAGCAATAATTATAATTGCTGATATAGTTTTTAAAAATGAAATCTTACTCATTATTATTTATTCATTATTAATATTCATTTACTAATAACCAAGGTTTACATTAATGCAATTTGATGTAATTACTGTTTGAGGAATGGCCAGCTATGTTGTTTTCTTAAAGAAGTAAGCAAACAGCTTTTCTCTGTAAAGAAAAAACGCTTCTTCAAAAGCATCAGCATTTCCGTTTTTAATAGCAGCAATCATCAGTAAATAATTTTGAAAAAAGAAAAGTAAATCTATAAAAAATAAATTCACAGACTTCCAAAAAATTTCTGCATTTCGCTTTTGCGTCTTTAACGGAAAACAAATTATTATACTATGTTACAACAGCTTCATATAATTCATTAACTCTTGTTTATATGCTGCACCGATAGGAATATTACGGGTGTTTATAAATACGTTTTGACCTTCTATTGTATCAAGGTGTTTTAAATTTATTATATATGATTTGTGTATCCTGATAAAATTATTGCTGGGGAGGTAACGAAAAAGATCAAAAAAATTCATGCGTATCAAAATCTTTTTATTGTTAAGCATGTGAATATTAAAATAGTTGCCTTCTTTTTCAAGAAACAAAATATCAGAAATATTTATTTTAAAAATCTTAGTGCCGCTTTTAATAAATAATGGTTTTTCGTTTTCGTTGTTGATATTTTTTGATGTGCCTGTAACGTTATTCTCTCTTAAAAGCTTTAGCTCCATCGCTTTACTAACCGCTTTTAAAAAACGATCGAATGAAACGGGTTTTATTAAAAAATCAATGGCATTTAATTCAAAGCCTTCAATAGCATATTTTGAATAAGCCGTTGTAAAAATTACGGAAGTTTTATCCTGGAAAAGTGTTGCAATGTTAACACCTGAAATGCCCGGCATATTAATATCTAAAAAAATTAAATCTACTTTATTGGTATATAAAAAATTTATAGCATCCATCGGATCGCGAAAACTTTGCAGCAATTTTAAAAAAGGCGTGGAAATAATATAGCGCTCAATTATCTCAATTGCTTTGGGCTCATCATCAATAATAATACAATTCATGAAATAAACTATATCGCTAAAGATAATTTCATTTCATAGGTAAGTTGTGCAGGTTTTATTTGAAGTTTGTATTTTGAAGGATAAATAAGCTCTAATCGCTTATGAACGTTTTGAAGACCCAGCCCGCTTGCTGTGTCAAACTTATTTTTTTGGTAAACCTTATTGCTGTTGATGATGGAAAATACCAATTGCTTTTCATCAACAACTAAATGAATATAAATGAAAGATTTTTCTTTAAAATCAATACCGTGTTTACAGGCATTTTCAACAAATGGTATCAACAGCATCGGCGCTATTAATTTATCTTTTGTATCTCCTTCAATTGTAAAATTGATGCATACATCATCTGATGCAGATCTTCCTAATTCAAAGATTTTAAGGTAATCTTTTATATAAGTTATTTCTTTTTCAAGCGGCACTAATTTTTCATTGCTTTCATAAACCATGTATCGCATTAAATGTGCTAACGTGTGAATGCCTGTAGCAAGTTCTGTGTTGTTAAAATCCTGCGCTAAAGCATATAAATTATTAAGTGTATTAAAAAAGAAATGCGGATTGATTTGAGATTTAAGCAGCTTCAATTCTGCAGAAAGTTGCTCTGAGCGTAACTGGTTTTTTATGCGTTCACTTTTTGCCCATTCATTAATAAAAAAATAAATAAATGAAATGCCCAGGATTAAAATGTACACAACAATATTTATCCGCGCATAATATGCAATGATGTCATCAACATCCTGCAGATGCATTTCAGCAAATCCCGAATTAACTGCATTCTTAAGCAAAAGTTCGGCAGTATAGCAAACTGCAATCAGGAGTATAAGCTGAATTAAGTATTTGAATATTTTTTTCTCCCGGCTATACTTTTTTAATAACACGTAATAATTAGTATAAAACAAAATCAGCTTAAAGCCAAGCCCAACCAACAAAGATTTTATAATGCTGAATTGAAAAGTTAGTACTTCAGGATTTGCAGGATCGATTTTTTCACCTTGCTCTAAACGCCATCTTATTCTTATATCAAACAGCTGGTTAAAAAAGAATACAAACAACGACCAAAAAAGGAGATGTATTATTACCTGGATATATTTTTTATTAAGAATCATGTGCAGTTAATGAGTACTAAAGTAATGCAGCTTTTATATCGTACATCAGCCTGGTATAAACGCATAAAAAAATGGTATGAAACAATGATTTTATTATATGAACGATGAAAGAAAAGAATAATTTTTTACAATTATATAGTAACTTAATTATTTCACATCGTCATATATAATAGAAAAATTAAGCGAGTCTGCTACATTTAGTTTTTTTCGCATTTTAATAAATTCGCTTTCTGTCAACGGACCAATTCCTATCTCCTGGTCTGTCCATTTCACCGGTTGTTTTAAAGGAACAATGAAATAGTTTGTTATGCTTTTATTTTCTTTTGCAGGATAAATTGTGGGATGCTGTTTTGCTATTATAAAATCTTTATTATAACCTATTGAAAAAACTGTAGGAGTAATGATGTCTAATCCTCCATATTTATCAAAATGCATTAACGTCATGTCTTCGTTTGCTTCATAAGCATACAGCGCGTATCCGTTTAAAATATCTTTTTTATACCGGTGATTAAAGCAGCCTGGTATAAAAAAAATAAAGAAGCAGAAAGGAATTAATACTTGTTTCATTAATTAATAAGGATTGTTTTCAGACAGCACTAATTTATAGGTACGTTGTTAGCAAAAAATGTTATTAGGTATGAACATGCTATGAATTGGTACGAATGGTGATTTCATATATGCTATTGAAATTATAAGCGCGAAGTAATTTTGGTTTTTGCGAATTATGCGCCGTTCATACATGTTTTTGTTTAGTACATAACATAAGTTTTCAGGTATGCTTTTTCAATAATAATCTTGCTAAAAATATTTAGTTTTTTCTCATTTTAGACAATACGCGGGTGGTTTCTACCACCTGCTTTTTTATACATAATAGTGAGGCAAATTCTGCATCGCTGCAGTAATTAATATTTGAAGAAGCTGGCTTCAATAAGAATCACTTCAATAAAAATCTCCAATAAGTTTTCGCTTTTTTAGATACTAAAATCAAAGCATTATTTCATAGTGAAAAATGCATGTATTCATAATTTTCAAATCTACTTCCTGTTATGAAACCTGGTTTTAATGCTATGAAACCAGTTTAAATTTTGTTTTTCATAGTTGATGTATAATCTAATGTGCTACATAACATAGTCAACTTTCTCTTGCAGCTTAACTAATAAAATTGCAATCACTAATATCTGAAAGTCTTCTGATCACACTTTTTAAACTGTATTAAATAAATATTTATGAGAAGTTATTTCTTACTCTTTTTACTTTTTACTTGCATTGTAACATCAGCACAATCAAAACTCATAACCGGCAAAGTAGTTAACGAAAAAAATGAACCGGTCGCTTTTGCAAGTATTAAAATAAAAAATTCTAAAGCAGGTGTTTCAGCAGATGCGCAAGGTTCATTTACCATTAATGCTAAATCAACTGATGTATTAGTTATTACAGCAACAGGATTTACTGCAAAAGAAGTTTTAGTTGGCGATCAAAGCGAATTATCGGTAACACTTATTGCCGGCAACTCAGAATTATCTGCAGTAGTTGTAACAACTGCATTGGGTATTCAACGGCAGGCGAAAGATTTAGGTTACGCAACCACAACCATCACGAATAAAAGTTTAACTGCAGGCAAATCTGTAAACGTACAACAGGCATTAAACGGCAAAGTTTCAGGGTTAAATGTTTCAACTGTAAACAGCGGTGTGTTTGAAAATGCGAAGATTAATATCAGGGGCATTCGCTCGCTTACAGGAAATAATGAACCGATGCTGGTGGTTGATGGTGCACCAACACCATTAGGTTATCTTTCATCTATACCTCCTGATGATGTTGCGAGTTTAACCGTTTTAAAGAGCGCGGCATCAGCGGCTATTTATGGGCCCGACGCGGTGAATGGTGTAATAATAATTACAACAAAAAAGGGAACGAAAAATCCAACCATTACATTAAGTACAACAGTTCAAGCGACAAAAGTTTCTTTCTTTCCAAAATTTCAAAAAGAATTTGGACAAGGTGCTGGCGAAACATTAGATCCTTATGGAAACCTTGAATATGTGCCGTACGAAAATCAGCAATACGGGCCTGCATTTGATGGCGTAGTAAGGCCACTTGGTAAGCCACTCGAAGATGGCTCAATTCAAATGGTTCCTTATTCTGCTGACCATTATAAAGATAAAATCAAGTTCTGGAATACAGGCTCAACAATACAAACTACTGCATCAATAGCAGGCGAAGATTATTATATAAGTATTGAAGATGCTAAGATAAGAGGATTGGTACCGGATGATGTTGACAGAAGAACAAGTATGCGCTTTAACGGCAGCAAGAAGTATGGCAATTTTTCTATTAATTATGGCCTTAATTATATTCTACAAAATTATGATGTTGTAAACGAAGCAGGTTTTCAAAACTCTTTTCCAAGCTCTTATGATGGTGGATTGTTTTTTCTTGTGATGCAGGTTGCAAACAATGTTCCTTTATTAGATTATAAAGATTGGCAAAACAGCAAGTATGGCCAATACTCAAATTATTATGATGAGTACGCTGTTAATCCATACTGGCTGATTGGAAATATCAGGCAGAAAGGAAGAGAAGATGATGTTATAGGAAACATCAATGCGAATTACCAGTTATTTCCCTGGCTGAATGCCTCCGCACGATTAAGTACAGATCTTGCATTTCAAAGTTTTAAAAATACAAATGCTCCAATCGTTGTATCAGATTATGCGCATGCTACAAGAGCCCCGACAAATTATTCAAATGTGCCGGGAAGTGAATTTGATGACGACAATTATAGTTCACGAATCAATCTTGATTATTTTTTAAATGGCGAACATGCAATAACAAAACCGTTAACAGTTAAGTATGTTGTTGGCGGAAGCATCCGGCAAAATCGTTCAAAAGATGTTGCAGTTGGTGGCAATAATCTTGTAGTTCCATATTTGTACAATGTTGCATCACGAAGCGGCGATGCATATGTTCCTACGTATTATGGTTTTAATGGATTAACTACTACAATTAATAATTATGATGTTCAGTATCGTTTAATTTCTGCTTATGGCAGCGTTGGTTTTAGTTATAATGGCTGGGCAAATTTTGAATTTACCGGCAGAAATGATTGGGACAGTCGTTTGTCGCAACAAAACCGTTCCTTCTTTTATCCCGCAGCTAATGTATCCATCGTATTATCTGATGCAATTCCTGCATTGCAAAACAGCAATGTAATTTCTTATGCAAAAATCAGAGGTGCCATTTCAAAATCAGGCAACGTTAATCTAAGGCCTTATTCATTACAGCCAACTTATTCTCAGCCTGTCAATTTTCCTTACGGCAGCACCGCTGGTTTTGCTTCAGATGGAATTATTCCAAGCGCAAACCTGAAGCCTGAATTTGTGAACACAAAAGAAGTTGGTATTGAATTAGGCTTTCTTAAAAACAGGATAAATTTTGAAGCAACTTATTTCAATCAGAATAATACTAACCAGGTTTTATACATATCGCAATCTGCAACTACAGCTTATCCGTTGGGC
>JBDUBY010000413.1:0-2151 GCA_040003735.1 Parafilimonas sp. | reverse complement strand
AAGAACATGTTGAAGCAATTGATGATTGGGAAGAAAAAACATTGCCAACAATTTACTTAGAACAAGAAGTAAAAACAATTGTAAACAAAGTAGAAAGTCCGGATGTTGGAATGAGTTATAGCATGAACCCTTATGCCGGTTGTGAACATGGTTGCATTTATTGTTATGCCCGTAACGTGCATGAATATTGGGGTTACAGCGCCGGTATTGATTTCGAGCAAAAAATTATTGTAAAGAAAAATGCACCGCAGTTGTTGCGTAAGTTTTTAATGCACCCAAAGTGGGATGCCACACCATTAATGCTTAGCGGCAACACAGATTGTTATCAGCCTGCAGAACAAAAATATCGTTTAACACGTGGCATGCTTGAAGTATGCAACGAGTTCAATCAACCGGTGGGCATTCTTACAAAAAACTCATGGATATTAAAAGATAAAGATGTGCTGAGTGAAATGGGAAAGAAGAACATTGTATCAGCAATGGTTTCCATAACATCTTTTAATGAAGACCTGCGCCGTGTAATGGAACCACGCACTACAACAGCTAAACAAAAATTAAAAGTGATTAACGAGCTAAGTTCTGCAGGTGTGCGCATGGGCGTAATGATGGGACCAATGATTCCCGGGTTGAATGAACATGAAATGCAACGCATCATGAAAGCTGCAAAAGATAACGGTGCAACATTTACGGCTTACACTTTTATACGGTTGAATGGTGCAATAAAATTTTTGTTTCGTGATTGGTTGTATAAAAACTTTACCGATCGCGCAGATAAAGTTTGGCATTTGATTGAGAATAGTCACGATGGAAAAGTAAATGATACACGCTGGGGTGTGCGTATGCGTGGCGAAGGACCGATTGCACAACTTGTGGCGCAACAATATCGCAAGTATGGAAAATTATATGGCATGAATGCAGAAGACTGGAGTCTTGATCGTTCACTGTTTAAAAGACCGGGAGATGTGCAGGGAAAATTGTTTTAAGATAGTTTAAACCCAACAGGTTTTGAAAACCTGTTAGGTTTAGCACAAGCAACGGTATTTATATCTTTATAAAGAATGAGTATAACCAATACAATATTATTACCTGAAAATTATTATCACATTTACAATCATGGAAATGCTGATGATAATATTTTTAAAAATGAGCAGAACTATACTTATTTTCTTAAACGTTACGCATTCTTTATAAATCCTGTTGCCGATACGCTCGCATATTGTCTATTGCCAAATCATTTTCATTTTATTATTCAGGTTAAAACTGAAGAAAAAATAAATGAATTGTATAAAATTAAAAAGGCTAGTGCAGGGGAATTAAACAACCAGATGTCTTCTGATTTCATCAATCAACAATTCAGTAATCTGTTCAATGCTTATTCAAAAGCGTTTAATAAAATGCATAATAGGAATGGGAAATTATTCCGTTTACCTTTTAAAAGAAAGCTACTTGATAGTGATTCCTATTTATTAAAAGCAATTCATTACGTGCATTCGAATCCAGTCCATCATGGTTTTGTAAAAGAATTGCATGATTGGAATTATTCATCAATCCACGCTTATGAAAGTGAAAGAAGAACCGCCATTAAAAAAGAACGTGTGCTAATGTTATTTGGCGGTTTGAAAGGTTTTACAAACTACCATTTACAAGCTGTTGATGTGAAATATAAAATTGAAATGGATTTTTAATGGCTTTAAAAGACCTAACAGGTTTTGAAAACCTGTTAGGTCTGTAGCAACAAATGATTGCTGATATTTTAAGTATCTCAATTGATGAAATACGTGCAACAAAAGAAGACCAGTTCTATTATGAATTTGATATGCCGCCAACAGAGGATGAGGTTGATGAGTCTATTATTTCAAATTCTTGTTTTGATGATGAGGTGAAAGAGTTTTTTTTGAGTGAGGTTGGGAGTTTGATAATTGAAGAAGATAGAATGAGTGTGATGATACATAGTGAAGGTATTTATGGTTAAACTGTAAAACAAAATTTGTAACTTACAAATTCAGCCAAATGCTTGTTGCTATGAAATTCAACCCGATTATTCCCGTTCAAGACGATGGTCTTATAATTCCAGAAGTTGGTGCTTGGGGAGAGAAGAAATACAAACTTGTTGGTGGGTATTGCGAGATTTTTACAACAGGAATGAAAAAT
>JBDUBY010000011.1:0-23699 GCA_040003735.1 Parafilimonas sp. | reverse complement strand
TGTTCAGGCACTATTCTGTTCTTAAACTTTTTGCGGGATTAGAGATTGCTGCTTTAATAGATTGATAGCTTATAGTAAGTAATGCAATGGCAATGGATAAAAAGCCCGCCAATACAAATACCCACCACTCAATATTGATGTGGTAAGTATAATCTTTAAGCCATGAACTCATTGCCCACCATGCAATTGGTGAAGCAACGATTAACGAGACAATTACAAGTTTTAAAAAATCTTTTGATAACAAAGAAGTAATATTCATTACCGATGCGCCCAGTACTTTGCGTACGCCGATTTCTTTAATGCGATTTTCAGCCATGTATGTAGCAAGGCCAAATAATCCAAGACAAGAAATGAAAATAGTTAAGCCGGCAAATAATGCTGCCAGTGTTCCGGTACGTTTTTCATCCTGGAATTTTAAAGCATAAGATTCATCTGCGAATTTGTAATCAAAAGGATATTGAGGATTATATTTTTTAAAGACATTTTCTGCCAGTTGCATATTTTTTTGTATTGAATTGGCAGGGTTTAATTTAAAGTGCATTACATTAAACCATGAAGCCGGGCCCATCACCATTAACTGTTGCACTTTTTCGTATGGTGATCCATAAATAAAATCTTTTACTACGCCAACTACTGTCCAGTTTTTATTATCAGCATTTACAACAGTGCCAACAGGATTTTTTAAACGCATCACTTTTACAGCAGCTTCATTTAATAAAATTGCAGTTGAGTCTGTTGCATATTTGTATATATCAATATCCCTTCCCTGTAACAAATGCACACCTAAGGTTTTTACAAAATCAGCGTCAGAAGCCATTCTTATAAAATCAGTTTTTTTATCATCGTCATTGCTGCCTGTCCAGGTAAAACCCCAGCTATCGCTGTAACGTTGTGTAATGGGGCTCATAGATTTTGTAACAGCAACTGCAGCTCCATTACTAATCAATTCATTTTTTATCAGCAGAAAGTTTTTGTTGATGTCACCATTAAGATTTGTATAAACAAGGCGATTGCCTGCATAGCCTGTATCTCTATCCTGTGCATATTTAATTTGTTGTTCAACAAGGATGGTGCAAATAATAAGCGCAATGGCAAATGTGAACTGTAACACTACCAAAATTTTACGCGGAGTAACTAAGGCATGTGCAGCTTTGAAGGTGCCTTTTAAAACTTTTACAGGTTTATATGATGATAAATAGAAAGCAGGATAGCTGCCTGCCAGCACGCCTGTGAATACAATAAATGTTAATGCAAAAAGCCAATAATAAGCATTCCCAAAATCAATAAATAATTGTTTACCTACAAGCGTATTAAAACCAGGCAAGCTTAATTCAACTATAAGTATTGAAAGTAAAAATGCAATGAATGCGAGCAAAATACTCTCACCAATAAACTGTATTATAAGCATTCCTTTTTGTGCACCTACTACTTTGCGAATGCCAACTTCTTTTGCACGTTTTTCACTTCTTGCAGTACTTAAATTCATGAAGTTTATGCATGCAATCAGTAATATAAACGCAGCTATTATACCAAATAATTTTACTGTTTCCACCCTTCCTCCAACATAATAACCATTCTCCGACTTTGAATACAGCCACGTACTTTTTAAAGGATAAGTAAATACCCGCGTTGTTGAAGAATCTCCTGTGCCTTTGGTATGATCTATTGTAACGTTCTGAATTTTTTTATCGAATGCAGCTTGCGAAACACCCGGTTTTAGTAACAAATATGATTGAACCGAATTGTTTCCCCAATAAGTATCATCGCCGCCTATCTTCTTTAAATAACTCCATGGCAACAAATAATCAAAATCAAAACTGGTATTGTTAGGAAGATCTTTCATAACACCTGTTACTGTAAAATTATCAGAGCTGTCAATCCTGATTACTTTTCCTATTGCATCAGCATTACCAAAAAATTTCTTTGCTAATTTTTGTGTGATGACAATATTATTCATCTGGCTTAAAGCAGTTGTTATATTGCCTTCAACAAGAGGAAAACTAAATACTTTCAAAAAAGCCGGATCAGTAAAATATCCGGATTCATTTATATGCTTATTATCAACAGAAAAAAGGAACCCGCATTGCGTTGTTCTTACAGCTTCTTCAACTTCAGGAAAATTTTGTTTAAGCGTTGGCGCTAAAATTTTAGGAGTAGTATTCCATGCCCATAAATCACCATTAAATTTATCGCGGTTATTTAAAGTATAAATACGATCAAGCTTAGTATGAAAACGATCGTGGCTTACTTCGTTTTGTATCCATAATAAAATTAATATAGCGCTTGCCATACCTACAGCAAGGCCTGTTATGTTAATAATTGAAAAACCTTTGCTGCGTAAAAGATTACGCCACGCAATCTTAAAAAAATTTTTAACCATAACAAATAATTCCAGGATTAATTGATAAAAGCCTTCGCCCGAATTGCAGTTTTAAATCAGGATATTTTCTGTAACTGTTTGTCCATCCAGCATACGAATAATGCGGTGGCTGTAACGTGCATCATGCTCGCTGTGCGTAACCATAACGATGGTTGTGCCTTGTTCATTCAGTTCGGTAAGTAATTGCATTACTTCATTACCGTTACTACTATCAAGGTTACCTGTAGGTTCATCAGCCAAAATTAATTTCGGGTGATTTACCACAGCCCTTGCAACGGCTACACGTTGTTGCTGACCACCTGAAAGCTGTTGTGGATAATGGTTTCGGCGATGCATGATCTGCACTTTATCCAATACAGCTTCTACACGTTTTTTTCTGTCTGCAGTTTTTACACCGGTATAAATCAGGGGCAGTTCTACGTTTTCAAAAACAGTAAGTTCATCAATCAAATTAAAACTTTGAAACACGAAACCAATGTTGTTCTTGCGCAGGTCTGCGCGTTTGCGTTCATTGAAGTGTGCTACTTCAATTCCATTAAAAACAAAACTGCCGGAATCTGGATCATCCAGCATACCTAATATATTAAGCAGTGTTGATTTGCCACAACCCGACGGGCCCATTACGGCAACAAATTCACCGTCCTTAACTTCAATTGATAGCTTATTAAGCGCAACAGTTTCTACTTCTTCTGTGCGGTAAATTTTCTCGAGTTCTGAAATGTTTATCATGATGTATTTTTTGGTATTTTTTTTAAAAATTATTTTTTCAATACTAATTGCTGTATGTCGCCATAGTTTTCATAGCTTGATGTAATTACTTTATCACCAGGCTGTAAACCCTGCAATACTTCATAATAATCTGTGCTCACATTTCCTAATTGTATATCTACTTTATATGCTTTGGTTCCATCTGCGCTTACTTTAAATATCCAGTTACCGCCGGTTTGCTGATAGAAGCCGCCTTTTGGTAATAGTATTGAAGTTCTTACATCACTCAAAGCCAATAATATTTGCAAGGTTTGGCCACGGCGAATGCCCTGAGGAATTTTTCCAACAAACGCCATATCAACCTGGAAACTTCCATTCGCGTTTACCTGTGTGTAAACTTTTTTAATTTCAAGTATATAATCGCTGTCTGCGAAAGTGAAAGTGCCACGAAGCCCGGCATAAATGCGTGAAATGTAATGCTGATCAATATCAACACGAACTTTATATCCGCCCATAACATCAATCTGGCCCAAACGCTCACCTTTATTTTTGCTTTGGCCAACTTCAGCATCTAAAGAAGTTAATTGCCCATCAACAGGTGAGCGAACAATAAGATCACCAACTTTTTGTTGCATTACAGCTAATGCATTTTGCGAACCCTGATACAATTGCTGTGCCTGCGTTAATTGTTGTTTGTTTGATGTAGAATCCTGGCTCAACACTTTCTGCGTTAATTTTAATTTTTGCGAATAATAATTATAATCATTCAGTGCTTTCTGATATTCCTGTGAGCCAATTGCCTTTTTTGCATACAGATCTTTATCAAGATTATAAATGCGTTGCGCTTCTTTAAATTCACTTTCTACATCGGTAGCCTGGGTTAATTTCTCAACTGTATTTTGTTCAGCGGCGTTGCGCGAAATTTGCATTTGTGTTAAAAGATTATACACATTTGTTTTTTGATTTACCAAATCAAGTTCAAGATCAGTATTTGATAAACGAAGAATAGGCTGATCTTTTTTCATCATCGTTCCATCATCAACATACTTTTCTTCCACGCGTCCGCCTTCAATAGCATCAAGATAAATTGTTGTTTGCGGCAATACAATTCCGTTTACAGGAATATTTTCCTGGAACTTTCCCTTGGTTACTGTGCTTACAGTTAAGCGGTCTGTATCAACATCTAATTTAGAACCGCCGCTGGTAAAATAATAACTTGCTGCAATTAGTAAAACAATGCCCGCAATAACT
Source organism: Parafilimonas sp. (assembly GCA_040003735.1). Lineage (GTDB taxonomy): Bacteria > Bacteroidota > Bacteroidia > Chitinophagales > Chitinophagaceae > Parafilimonas. Next base: position 19,360 of record JBDUBY010000011.1, on the reverse strand, counting down.
GAAATAGTTATTATCCTTTTTGTTGTCCATGTTTTCTTTTGTATAACTCTATCCACTTTAGTATTTGTTTTATTACATTAATTTAACCATAACTGAATTAAGTATGTCCGCATTAATTTTTTTTGCGCTGCCGCATGGATCGTTTTTCTTTACCGGCTGTTTTGTATTTAATTGTGCAAAAACAATTACAGCAATTAAGACCACATTTGCCAATAAAAGCACTTTAAACATAAACCAGTAATTTTCTTTTTTCGCTTGCATAAAAAACTTTGTGCCATTAGCAAAGAAAGCAAAGTGCCATTTTATAATTTAGTTGAAAAACAATAGCTTATATCTATTTCTCATAAAGGCGTTGTTCGTTTGTGTAACAAAAAGTGTTCGTTTTTGATACACGCATTTCCGGCTAAAATCGTTCAGTAATTAAAAACCAATATTTTAGCGTTGTGGTATGCCAAATGAGTTTCTATGTATAATGTTAGATATATGAAGTACGATGTATCATTTTTTTACTTCCGCTTCTAATGTTTAATGGTTCACAGAAAATTAATTTCAAATATTAAATTGCACGAGGAAAATGAGCTTAAAAAATACATCTGTACTTGTAATTGATGATGATCCCGATGTTTTAATTGCCGTAAGATTGTTGTTAAAAACCGAAGTAAAAAAGGTTGTAACAGAAAAAAATCCTGAAAACCTGCCTGCTTTATTAAGAGAAAACAGTTTTGATCTTGTATTGCTGGATATGAATTTTAAATCGTCTATCAACACCGGTAACGAAGGCATTTATTGGTTGAAGCGCGTTAAAGAATTAAATAAAGATGTTTCTGTTATTATGATCACTGCTTATGGTGATATTGATCTTGCCGTGCGTTCTTTAAAAGAAGGCGCCGCAGATTTTATATTAAAACCGTGGCATAATGAAAAGCTGATCTCCAACATTGAAGACATCATCAAAAAAACAAAAAGAAGTTTAAATGGTTCTGCAAAAGACAATGCAGAAAGCCTGATAGGAACAGAACTGTTTGCAGAAAGTGAAGCAATGAAAAACATTTTTTTCAAGATTGAAAAAATTGCACCAACTGATGCAAACATTTTAATACTTGGCGAAAATGGAACCGGTAAAGATTTAACGGCAAAAGCTATTCATCAAAAATCTTTAAGAGCCAAACAACCTTATATAAAAGTTGATGTTGGCGCTTTAACTGAAACGCTTTTTGAAAGCGAATTGTTTGGTCATAAAAAAGGCGCGTTTACTGATGCAAGAGAAGACCGTATTGGCAGAATTGAAGCAGCAAACGGAGGCACTTTATTCCTTGATGAAATTGGCAATATCAGTTTGCAGCAACAGGCAAAATTATTGAGCGTATTGCAAAACAGGCAGGTAATACGTTTAGGAACCAATCAACCAATTCCTGTTGATATAAGATTAATATGTGCAACGAATATGCCTTTGCAGGAACTTGCAAATGAAAATCGTTTCAGGAAAGATTTGATCTATCGTATCAACACGGTTGAAATTACGTTGCCGCCACTTCGTTCCCGCAAAGAAGATATTATTTTATTAGCGAAACATTTTGCAAAACAATATGCAGCTAAATATAGAAAACCTTCCATCGAACTTGATAAATCAGCATTGGAAAAATTAATGAAATATCCTTTCCCGGGTAATGTGCGTGAATTACAATATACCATGGAGCGTGCGATAATTATGAGTGATGATGAAGTGCTTGGTGAAAAGGATTTGCTCTTCTCTCCTATTGAAAGTTCTATAGCACAAACCAGTGAACAAGATGATTATAAATTAAGCACTATCGAAAAAAATACTATTCTTCGTGTTATTGAAAAACATAACGGTAATATTACCAAAGCAGCAAGAGAATTGGGTTTAACAAGAACTGCATTGTACAGGAGGCTGAGTAAATATGATATATAATCGTCCGGGTTTAAGGTTGATCATTAGAATTATACTGCTTGCGGTAGAAATATTTGTCGCCAGCTATTTATTAATCATTGGTCAATTTTTATTTGGTTCAATTTTTTTGTTAGTTGCATTTTATCAATCCTATAATTTATATGAATTTTTAAAGAAGGCTCAGGCTGAAGTAATGCAGTTTGTAGAAGGTGTTCAATATCGCGATTTCTCGAGGCATTTTGATGTAAAACATGCGCCGGCAGAAGTACAATCATTGCGCAAAGGTTTTAATGATATTAACTCTGCATTTAAAGTTATAAGCCTTGAAAGAGAAACGCAATATCAATATTTACAAAAAATTTTAGAGCTTGTTGATACTGGTATTCTTTCTTATGAAATTGAAACCGGCAACGTGGTTTGGATGAATGAATCTTTAAAAAAGCTTTTGAAAATTCCATACCTGAAAACCATCCAGTCTTTAGATAAACGTGATGCTGTTTTGTGCTCGCAGGTTGTAGACCTTAAACCTGGCGAAAGCGCAATAATGGATATTCATATTGATAGAAATACTTTGAAAATACTTGTATCTGCAACAGCATTTCAAACAAATAATAAAAGATATAAGCTGCTTGCATTTCAAAATGTAAATGAAGCGTTAGATGAAACAGAAAGTAAAGCCTGGCAAAAATTATTGCGTGTAATGACGCATGAAATCATGAATTCTGTTGCACCAATTTCGTCTTTGGCTGATACATTAAAAAACAGGTTGCAACATTCAACTCAATTAATTGATGATGAAACAGGAACGCTTGAAGATCTTTCGTTAGGCATGGAAACAATCAAACGCAGAAGTGAAGGTTTGCTGAAGTTTGCCCAAACCTATCGTAACCTTAATATGATTACTGCGCCCAATCTTCAAAAATTTTATGTAAAAGATCTTTTTAAAACGCAACAGCGTTTAATGATGCCAACACTTCAGCAAAAACACATCGAACTTGAATTAATTTTAAAAGATTCTGAATTGCAAATTGAAGCTGATATCAATCTTATTGAACAGGTTTTGATTAATCTTTTATTAAATGCGATGGAAGCTGTTAAAGAAACACCGCATCCAAAAATAATACTCACCGCAACTCAAAATACAAATGGAAAAGTTGCTGTAAAAATTATTGATAATGGCAGCGGAATAGAAGATGAAGTGCTTGATAAAATTTTTATTCCATTCTTCAGCACTAAAAAAAGCGGAAGCGGAATTGGCCTAAGTTTATGTAAACAAATTATGATGTTGCATAAAGGTAATGTTCATGTGCAAAGCGTAATGAACGAAGGCACAGCGTTTATACTGCAGTTTTAATTACGACATTATTGGAAACCACCTTCAATTGACGTAATAAAAAATCCCGCTTTCGCGGGATTTAATTTTATTTCTGATTTGGTGGTGGTGGCTGGTTACTACTATCATGCGGTGATGGAGGTTGCATATTGTTATGATCTTCCATTCCCATTGATGCTTCATCAGGATGAGGACTAGCACGATGACACGTAAAACATCTTACAACATTAATTGTATCAGGCTGTGTTGAATTTTCTGAATTAAAATAAGTTTTATTAATGCCTGCTGTCATATTCATCATATAGCGCGCAATATTTTTTTCTTCTTTTTCATCACTTGCAAAATCCATTTTACCAGTGTTGTTTGCATGGCAGAAATTACACTTAACGCCCAGAGCTGCCGTAAAACCATGCATCACATGATCAAGGCTGTCTTTACTAATATCTTTCGGCAGCACTTTCAAATTCTTCCACATTCCTGTATCAGATGTCGTTGTTTTTTCGCTAGCAGAAAATTTTGTTGCTGATGGTTTTGTTGCTGCAACACTTACAAAAATGCAGGCTGCAAGAAACATCAGCATGTTTACTTTTCGTTTATTTGAATGCATATTGACAATTGTTTGTTACCGGAAAAATAAATGTTTTTTTTAATCAATCAATAAAATTTTGTTTTTTAAATTAATCTGCGGGATAAACAATTCCAGCTTCTTTTCGTATCGCATCCAGTGTTTCCATTAGCAATAAAGTATCAGCATGCGTCATCACATCGCTTTCTGTTAAACCTTTTTCCAGGCATTCGCAAACATGTCTTGCTTCATGTTCATAACCAAAACCTTCTTCATAAGTATTAAGGTCAATTATTTGTTTTGTATCGGCCTTGCCAATAAAATATTCTATGGTTGTAAAGGGAGTATAATATCGTGCAGTTAAACGAATGCGGCCTTTTGTTCCGCATATATCAGCTTCTGTTGAAGTATCAGAAAGAAAAGTTGAAAACAGTTGCGCAAGTTTTCCATCATTGTATAAAAATGTTACAGCACATTGTTCATCAACTTTATCTTCTGTTAATGTTGCAGTAGCAACAATTTTATCAGGCTTGCCTAAAAAAAACAAAGCTGTAAACACATTATAAATTCCTATATCGAGCATAGTGCCTCCACCCAATGATGGATTAAGTAAACGTTGCGGAGCATCGTCAGGTGCACGAAACCCGAAGTTTAATTGCATACTTTTTATCTCGCCCAATGTGCCAGCATTAATTATTTCTTTTACTTTATTAAATGGCTGCAGAAACTTTGTCCAAACGGCTTCCATTAAAAAAACTTTTTTATTACGCGCCGCATCAATCATCTCTTTTGCCTGTTTATAATTTATAGCAAATGCTTTTTCGCAGAGAACAGCTTTGTTGTGTTGAATGCACAACAATGTATGTTCATGATGGTGACTGTGTGGTGTAGCAACATAAATCACATCAACTTCGCTATCGTTTACCAGCGATTCATAGCTATGATGTACATTTTTAACTTCGAATTCGTGTGCAAAAGCATTAGCAGAAAGAGGTTGGCTTGCGCCACATGCAACTAGTTCGGCCTCTTTAACAAGTTTAAGATCAGATGCAAATTTTCGCGCTATACGGCCGCAGCCTAAAATTCCCCAACGTATCATAAGGTTATTGTTTAATAAATTTTAGTATTTGTGTTTGATGTGTATCTGAAATTTTAATTATATAAACCCCTTTTGCATAAGATGCAATATTTATTGTTTTGATATAATTATTTGAGTTTGTATAAACGGAAAATGATTGCAGCATTTTTCCATTGCTGTTGAATAAACTTAGTTGAATTTGCTTATTTATTAATGACGGTGTTGAAACAGTAATCGTGTTGTTTGCAGGATTGGGAAAAAGGAAAGCTGATGTGTTTACAGAAATTGATTTATCGGGCTGTAGTTTTTTTAATTCTATTTTATTGTCACCTAAGCATATTGCCTGTATATTATGAACTCGCTTTGAATTAATACCGGAACTTGTTATTAACAGGCTATCGTTCGACCTTAGAACACCAGTCTTTTCATCACCAAAAGAAAAAAGTTTGTATGACGTATCATAATTAAAAGTTGGCAGCTGATAATCAGGGCAAATTTTTCCAAGAGAATCGTATCTATTTAATTCAAGAAGTGTGTATTTAGAATTATAATCGATTGTAGTAAGGCTGATTAAATTTTTGTCATCCACAATGTATTTATCAGCACTTAGCGAATTGATATTGTTTTCGTTTAAAACTTTTTGTAACGCGTATTTGTTGTAAGGAACCAATTTGGACACACTGTTATTCGTGCTCTCATCGAACGAAGCAATATAATAGTATTTGCTTTCATTCGAATAGCGGTTAAAATATCCAAGTAAATAATAACGGCTATTATGTTTAAATAAAGTAAGAGGATAGTCATAATCGCCGTAACCGTAATAATGATAAGGTCTGAAAGTTTTATAAGAAATAAGATCACCTTGTTTGTTAGTTTGAAGAAAAAAACCATGCGGCAAATATTCACCGCAGGATGAACACGCATATTGCAACCCTACTAAAAAGCCGCCATCGAAAGTTTCGATAATATCTTGAATTTTCAAACCCTGGTATTGGCCTGCTGTATAAAGGTTTTTAAATCCTGTTTGAAATACCAGGTTGCCGTATTTATCAAATTTAACGATATGTATTTCTTCTGTTTGATAAAGAGCCTTTGGGCCAAGAGAATACGCTATAACGTAATTTCCTTTCGAATCAGTTATAATTTGGGCAGGATAGGCAAAATAATCGTCATAGCTTAAGCCAATAAATTTTGTCCATTGTATGTTTCCTGAACTGTCGCATTTAAATACCACAATCTCATTCTGGCTTTTAATTGAATCAAGAATATACGCAAAGCTAACAAAGCCGTTATCTGGTGTTGCGCAAATGAAAGGTGTTTTTTCAGCATGAGAGCCATACGTCTTTTCCCAAACAATTTTTCCTTGCATATCAATCCTGGAAATATATAGTCCTGTTTCAGTACTAATAGGAACTAACAAACTATTATCGTACGCTTTAACAGGCAAACCAGGAAAACAATTTGTGCTTAGTTTAACTTGTAAAGAAAATGTTGATTGCGAAAACATTGTTCGTTGGCTAACACAAATTATTAATACAAGTAAAATTCTTTTCATAGAGTTAAGTTTTAGTCACTATGTAAACTAAATAATTTTTCAATGCTGCAATTCTCATTCACCATTAGTCTTAGTATTATGTTTTATAGAAAATATTGCAGGTTCGTTCTGATTAAATGTCTATAGACCGAAGATGTTTCATTTTTATGAAAAAGCACGAAATACTTCTCATTATTTTAAAAGTAAAATGGCATATACAATCTGTCAATTTAAGATATACTAATACGCATCATTACTTCACACAATATTTCTTTAATTAACTTTGCGCAAATTTTTAGAACAGCAATGGTTTATCTTACAAGACTTGAGCATTTTAATGCAGCGCATAAACTGTATAATACAAAATGGAGCAAGGAAAAAAATGAGGAAGTTTTTGGCGAGTGCGCCAATGAAAACTGGCATGGCCACAATTTTGAATTATATGTTACTGTAAAAGGAATTGCGGATATTGATTCAGGTTTTATTATAGATGTAAAACAATTAAGCAAAATTATAAACGAACATGTAGTTGATAAACTTGATCATAAAAATCTTAATCTTGATGTTGATTTTTTAGCAGGAAAAATATGCAGCACAGAAGTTCTTATAGTTGAAATATGGAAACAACTTTTGCCGCATATTCCAAACAATGTGCAATTACACAGTTTAAAGTTATATGAGACACCAAGAATTTATGCAGAATATTTTGGAGAATAATATATGAATGAAAAAGTAGCGGTTTACAGGAAAGAACATTTTAACGCAGCGCATCGTTTGCACAATGATGCTTTTGATGAAGCAACAAACGATAAAGTTTTTGGCAAATGCAACAATCCGCATTTTCATGGGCATAATTATGAACTGATCGTGAAAATTATTGGCGTGCCTGATGAGCAAACAGGTTATGTATATGACTTAAAAGCATTAAGCGATTTAATAAAAGAAAATGTTTTAAAACGTTTCGATCATAAAAATCTTAACCTTGATGTTGCAGAATTTAAAAACTTAAATCCAACGGCAGAAAATATTGTAATTGTAATTTATAATATTCTTCGTTCTTTAATAAGCAACCAATTTGATCTGCAGATACGTTTATATGAAACGGAACGGAATTTTGTTGAATACCCGGTTTGAAATTTTAAAAGCAATAAACATAGAAAATGTTGTACGAAAAGAAAGAAATATATAACGAGGAAGCAGTAAATAACCTCAAGACTAATTATAAAAACGTTATTGAAATTTTAGGCGAAGATTCAGCAAGAGAAGGACTTTTAAAAACGCCTGAGCGTATTGCAAAAGCAATGATGTTTCATACACAGGGTTATGGACTTGATGCAGTTGAAATACTAAACTCTGCAAAATTTCATGAAGATATAAGCGAGATGATTATTGTAAAAGATATTGAATTGTACAGCATGTGCGAGCATCACATGCTGCCTTTTTTTGGTAAAGCGCATATTGCATATATTCCAAACGGATATATAACCGGGTTGAGTAAACTGGCAAGAGTTGTGGATGTGTTTTCAAGAAGATTGCAGGTGCAGGAAAGATTGACAACACAAATTTTAGACGCTATAAAAGAAGCATTAAACCCAATTGGTGTTGCTGTTGTAATTGAAGCAAAACATCTTTGTATGATGATGCGTGGCGTGCAAAAACAAAACTCGGTTACCACTACATCAGCATTTGCAGGCGAGTTTGAAAAATACCCAACAAGAAATGAATTTCTTAAACTTATCAGCACTCATCTTGATTGATTTTCTATTTCAAAAAACTTGTAATCATGTAATTTATCTACTTCAACTATTGTTGTTGTGTCGTCTGCATTCTCGTAATACATTCTTTCAAATTTTGCGTTGAATTTTATTTCGTCGAAACGATATGATGTTCTTTGCAAAACCGTATTTGAGAATACATCATCAAAGCCTCTTACCAAAACGTACACTTCTGCATCTGTACTTCGCAAATCTTCAGACGAAAAACCATAAAAAGGACTGTCTTCATTAATTGGATGAACTACTGTCCAGTTCATTGGCAAACTATCAATGCGTTCTCTTTCCAGCTTCAGCCTGTAAAATTTAAATTCGGCCTTTTCATTCTTTTCGGTTAAACCAAATGTTACAGTTACTTCAACATTGGTAAGGTTGTGATTTTCTTTGTAAGAAACAAAACGAAACATTAATGCTGTTATGCTTTGATAAGGTGCAATTAAAGCATGCTTGCTAAACCTTAAATAAGCTTTCGGCCTCGAAAACCTTCCATACATTATGCCTGTAATAAGTGCAAAAGAAGAAAGCCCGGTTAATGCTTCAATGGATGCAATAGAGCCTGCAAAATATCCATCAGGATTAATTCTTCCATAACCAACTGTAGTAAATGTTTGCACGCTAAAAAAATACAATTCAAAAAAATGATGTATAAACCCACCAGGCAATACGCCCGTAAATTCACTATCATTCATTGAAAGATATATAGCAGAAAATACAAAATTTACAGAGAAAAAAAACAGGATCAATACCGCTAAAAATTTTGCCGCAGGCATGGTAAGCATATTATAAAAGAAACTGATTCTTTCAAAAAATGGCAAGCCTGTTTTTGATACGTTATAACTGCCGTCTTTATTAATAAAGCGGCCGCCCTGCGAATCAGGACTTACGCCAAAACCGGTATCAGCAATGCTTTTTAAATTGGAACTGATTTTTTTTTGCGTTGACATGATAGACTATTTCATTAAAAATTAAACCATCATCAATAAAATAAACATTTTCAGTTTGAAATTAAATTAATCGCAGGCTGGTGATGAGATTTTATTCTTTTCTCAAGCAAAAATATACTTATTGAAGTGCAAACACATATTGCAGTTAGCAACCACCATAAAGTTGCAAAACCATACGAAGCAGCAATATAACTACCTGAAAGCGGCGCTGCAATTTGTGCAAGGCTCCATGCCATTGCATATAAAGCAGTGTATTCGCCACGGTTATGCAAAGCGCTGCGTTGTATGCAGAATGAATTCATAAAAGGCATAGAAAGCATTTCTCCGATTGTAATTAAAGTTATTGAGAGGAATGCGGTTACAGGCCCGGGTGATAAAATATTTAAAGAAGCAAATGAAATTGCAGACACAAAAAACCCAATGCGTATAAAAAATGTATCAGCTTTTTTTCCTTCAATAGAATACACAAGAATCATTTCAGAAAAAACAATAATGATTCCATTTAATGCCATTAAAAAGCCAATGAATGTTTCATTAAAATGCCATTGTGTTTTAAAGAAAACAGGTTGTATGGTAAACAATTGGAAAAAACAGGATGCAAAAAAAAATGTAATGATGATAAACGCAACATAAAATTTATCAGCATAAGCGCGTTGCCTGATCACCGGCTTTTCTTTTATAATACTTGCTTTACTGTTTGCATAAGGCAACAACTTAAACAACAATAAAGCAGCAACAATATTTGTAGTTCCATCAACCCAAAATAATAAATGATAATTAATGGAAGCCAGCACACCGCCAAGTGCTCCGCCAACAGCCCAGCCAAGATTTATAGCAAGACGGTTTAATGAATAAGAACGTGTTCTGTTTTCTGGATTGCTGTAATATGCAATGGCTGCTGCATTTGCCGGCCTGAACGATTCATTACAAAAACTTAAAATAAAAGTACCAATGCACAGCGATAAATACGTATGAAGAAAACCTGTAACAATAAACATACAACCGCCCAATAAAAGAGAAGCAAACTGCTGGCTGTAGAAACCAAATTTATCTGTTGTTCTTCCACCAACATAAGCGCCAGCAATAGCGCCTGCGCCAAACAAAGCCATTACAATGCCAGCTTGCGGCAAACTAAAATGTAATTGCTGTGTGCAGTACATCGTCATAAACGGAATAACCATTGTACCGCTTCTGTTTACAAGCATAACACATGATAAATACCATGTATTTCGTGAAAGGCCGTTGAATGCTTTTTTGTATAATGAAACAGTTGCAGACAGCATGTTGCGAAAATAAAAACAAGGTTTCGTAGTCTATACTTTTACTACTACCGTTTATAAAAATGATATGTTTATTAGCGATGTATGGCTGCGTAAAAAATTATTAAATTTCGATACTGCAGTTCAGCCATTCATCTTCAATTTTTGCATTGTATTTTTTATAGAAATTAATTGCAGGTTCATTCCAATCCAACACTTGCCAAACAATTCCGTTGAATTTTTTTTCTTTTGCTTCTTCAATCAAACGATCAAATAGTAATTTACCAACGCCTTTGCCACGCGCTTTTTCTGTTACTAAAAAATCTTCTAAATACATGCGCTGGCCTTTCCATGTTGAATATCGAACATAGTATAATATGAACCCAATGATCTCTTGATTTTCTTCTGCAACAAAGCCATACCACACCGGGTTTTTTCCAAAGCCACTATCAATAAAATGATCTAAAGTAACCGTTACTTCCTGCGGCGCTCTTTCAAAATCTGCAAGCTCCTGAACAAGATCAAGCAATCTTTTGCAATCTTGTTTAACTGCTCTGCGAATGTTAATACTCATTGATTAATTATTTTTTCAACAAGATGCGTTACTTCACCGGCGCAGCCAAATGCCAGTGTAAAACCGCTGCCGCCGTGCCCGTAATTATGAATGATGTTAGTGCCGGTTTCATGTTCCAATCTTACTTCATTCCTGTAAGGCCGTAAACCGGCCCAGCTTCCAATTATTTTTTGTTGCTTTAATTCTGGAAAAACCGAATATGCATTATTCAATAATTGTTCAATGGTTTTTGGATCAGTGGTTTCATCAAAAATATTTTCTTCATAAGTTCCGCCAACTATCATTGCATCTTTTCTTGGAACAAGATATAAAGGCATTTCGTTATCAAGATAAACCGGCATCGATGTTTTGGTTTCAATCAAACCAACCTGGCCGCGAACAGGAATTACAGATGCATCGTTACATAAACTGCGTGCACCTAAACCTGTACAATTTATAATGATGTCAAAAGAAGAAAGCTCATTGAAATCATTAATTTCTTTATGTTCAAAAACAACATTTTGTTGTTCAAGAAGATTTTGTAAATATGGAAGAAATATCTGCGTTTCTATCAACGGCACCAACACATCATAAGCTTTTGCTACACCGGGTTGTAATTTTTCTTTTGGTACGATGTTGCATGCACCTTCAGGCATAAAATCAATCCAAACAGGTTCTTCTTCAATTACATCTTCACGTAAAATTTTTATTAGCTGCTTCATACTTATTCCTGTTGAAGCATCAGCAGAAAGTTCTTTATAAAATGAATAGCTTTCCTTGCACCAGTTAATGCCGCGTTTATCGTTGCGGATATGATAAGGAAACCAAAAAGCAGCAGCTTTATTAGAAGTTATATTGGGTGAAAATGCCTTGGCAAAAACAGTAAGGCTGTAATTTTTTTGACTTAAAAAATAAGCACATGAAAGACCGCTGATGCCTGCACCAACTATTGCAATTTTCTTATTCATTTATTGTAATGCATTTTCAAAATCAGTTAAGATGTCTTCAATATTTTCAAGACCAACACTCATTCTAATTAAACCATCTGTAATACCAAACTTTAACCGCTCATCTCTTGATACACCATAGTGACTCATTGATGCAGGATGCGAAACCAATGTATCTGCAGTTCCAAGCGAAACGGCCCTTGTACACATTTGCAGTTTATCAATAAAATTTTTACCTGCATCTAAACCTTCTTTTAATTCAAAACTTAGCATAGCGCCCGGATGCAGCATTTGTTTTTTTGTAATTGCATAATCCGGATGTGATGAAAGGCCGTTATAATTTACCTGCAAAACAGCTTTGTGTGTTTGCAAAAACGTTGCAACTTTCATAGCATTACTGCAATGCCTTTCCATTCTTAACTCAAGTGTTTTAATTCCATTCATTAAAAGAAAAGCATCAAATGGATTTGTATTCCCGCCTAATAAACGATGCCATTTTGTAGCTTTCGTTTTCATGAACTCCATATCCTTTCCAACCAAAACACCACCAATTGCTGTACCATGTCCGTTTAAAAATTTTGTGGTTGAATGAACGATAAAATCAACTCCGTATTTAAAAGGTTGTTGCAGGTAAGGCGTGGCAAAAGTATTATCAACAGACACCAATAAACCATGTTGTTTTGCCAGTTTTGTTATGCCTTCAATATCTACGCATTGTATTGTTGGATTGGCTGGAGTTTCAAGATGAATAAGACGAAGGTTTTTATTTTTTTTAATAGCCGCTTCTGTAATATTCAAATCTCTTAAATCTGCAATCATTATTTTAATGCCGTTCTGAGAAAGTATTTTATGCAGGTATTCATGTGTGCCGCCATATAATGAAAAGTGTGATAAAACAGCATCGCCTGTTTTCAGGTTACTTTGAAACAAATTACTTATAGCTGCCATGCCGCTTGCATGCAAAATTGCTTTTGCCTGCATATCATTTTCATGTTCATCTTTTAATTTAAAGGTTTCAAGTGCTGCAATTATTTCTTCTGCAGGTTTAAAAGTTGGATTATCCCATCTTGAATATATATAACCTTCCTTTTCACCTGAAAAACGTTGCATTCCTTCATCTGCATTATCAAAAGTAAAAGTAGAAGTAGCATATATTGGTGTAAGATGAGATGAATTGGGAAATTTATGCTGCCCCGCATGTAATGCAAGAGAACTAATACCTGAATAATTAAACTTTTCTTTCTTCATAATAACGCAATTTATGAAATGCAATTAAGTTGGAAGGTGATAAAACAGCAAAGTCCGTAAACCAGGTAATGACTTTTATTTTTCTGGCTTACGGACTTGATAATTTGCGGGATAACGAATTATTCGTGCACCGTCATAACAGGAACCGTACTTTCATACGCAAGCTTTTTTGCATGCCCTGTATTGAAAAGTTTATGCACGAGAGAATGTTCTTTCTGTACAGTAACAATAAGATCAATGTTTTTATCTTTTGCAAACTGCTGAATCGCATCATCTACATCATACAAACGGAGGAAGTAAAAATCAGGATTAAATTCAGAAAACATTTCAGTAAGCTTTTCTTTTTCAGCGGCGAAATCTTGTGATATTTCAATATAATGCTCACTGTTTACATTCACAATAAACAGTTTTGCATCAAACGCGCAAAGCACTTTTTTTATAGGTGCAGTTGGCGTAGTACTGATTGTATTTTTAAGATCAGTAGCCAGCATTACATTTTTTATTTCGCTGTATCCAGCATTTGAAGGAATAATCATTACAGGGCAAAACTTATTTTCTGCAACTTTCAATGCATTATTTCCTACAAATACCTGCGATAAGGCAGAGCGGTTTGTAATGCCCATGATTATTAAATCTGCCTGGCGGTGACGCGCTAATTTTTCGAGCTCGGTAACAAAGTCGCCCATTTCTGCAAGCAGCGTAATATTTGCAGTTTTGTTCTGTAACAAATCATCTTTTAATTTTTGCAGGCTTTCCATCCTGTTATCGTATGCTTCCTCATTATCATAAACATGATAAAGAACTATTTCTGCTTCAGGAACGAGAGAAAGCAGTTTAACGCCATAACTGGCAGCATTTAAAGATGTTTCAGAAAAGTCTACGGGAATAATTACTATGTTCATAACAGTTTATTTATGTGTCGGTAAAATAAAATGATTTTTGTCAACGTTCAAAATGAAAGCTGAAAATAAAAATTATAAACGACAATAACGCAAATGTTATAACATTGAGAAGAATTTTTTTCAAATAGCAAAAAAATTTCATTGTAATACATTAAGTAAGCGAATACCATAAATTTGTCCGCATTGTAAAAGCATTAAAAACTATGGCTGTTAAAACTAAATCGCTCAGGCGCAGTAAACCTAATTACATATATAGCATTATTGGTGTTGCGTTGGTATTGTTGATTCTTGGTATTATGGGCTGGATGTTTTTAAACCTGGCGCAAGCTGGTAATGCTTTTAAAGAAGACATTCGCATAAGCGCTTATTTGCGCACCATGAATAAAGACAGCATTACACAAATACAGCAATATATTGCATCGCAACCTTATGCAAAAAATGTTGAGTACGTAAATAAAGAGAAGGCTAAAGAAATCTGGAACAAAGACAATAACGAAGACTGGAATAAAATTTTAGACGTGAATCCTTTGCCCGAGAGCATAGATTTTTATGCGAAAGCTTCTTATGTTAATACTGACAGCCTCAGTAAAATTTCAAACAATATCATGCAGCTGTACGGCAACCAAATTACCGATCTGCAGTTTCCCTCAGGTCTTGTAAATAATCTTAATGAACGAGCATCAAAACTTGGTTTAATATTTATTGTTGTAGCAATTGTGCTTTGCATTATTGTAATTATAAGCATTGATACAACGATTCGTTTGGCAATGTTTAGTAACCGTTTTCTAATTAAAACCATGCAAATGGTTGGCGCTACACGAAACTTTATTGCAACGCCAATGGATATACGTGCAATAATTAATGGGTTAATAAGTGCGCTTATTGCTATTGCAATTTTATTTAGTTTAATAGAATGGGCAGAAAGTCAGTTTCCGCAGTTAAAAGCCATTCACAGCAACTCGCTTACTATTATATTATTTGGGGGATTGATTTTGATAGGCGTTATTATTTCCGTGTTCAGTACACACCGCAGCGTAGTAAAATATTTAAGAATGAAACTGGATGATTTGTATTAACCGTTTAATGTCTTAAGTTTAAGATTAGGAAATAGCTTAAAAAAATTTAAAGCTCAATTCATCTTTAGCGGAGCAATCAAATCGAAGGGTGGAATATTTACAGGAAAAACTTTTTTATTATTTAGGTTTTCCATTTCATAAGTGCCAAACATACGGCCAAGTTCGCTGCGGAGATTACAACCACTTACATATTGAAATTGTTTACCGGGTTGTAACACAGGTTGCACACCAACAACACCTTCGCCTTCCACATCACGATGTTCGCCGTTACTATCGAAAATATTCCAGCGGCGGCGCAATAATTTTATACTAAACGAATTTTGGTTTTCAATCGTAATTCTATAGGCAAACATAAATTCATTGTTGGCGGGATTACTGTAATCTGCCTGGTAAAAGCTTTCTACACTTATTTCAACGCCTTCAGAAATCTTTGAGATCATCCTGGTTGTTTACAAGCAATAAAGATAGGAATTTGAAAATTAAATTAAAGTCATTCATATACTCAAAAAGGAAACTGAGCTTTTTTTATCATGAATATAAACGAGATAGAAACGATCTATCTTTTGGTTAATCATAAAAAAGCCACTGAATTTATCAGCGGCTTTTTATTTTATTTTCTGTCAGCACCTTGCCTTTCCAGCATCCAGCCAGGATATTCTGGCGATAATTTACTGGCATCATTTAATTTTTTTAATTCATCATCATTCAATACAACATCAATTGCTTTCAAATTATCTTCTAACTGATTATTATTTTTCGCACCAATAATCACGCTTGTTACAGCAGGCTGATGCAATAACCACGCTAAAGCAATTTGAGCAACAGAAACATTTTTTGATTTCGCTATTGGTTCCATTACATCAATAATATCAAATGCTTTTTCCTTATTAACAGGAGGAAAATCAAAACTTGCACGGCGCGCATCCTCAGGATTTTTGCTGCGCGAATATTTGCCGCTTAGCAAGCCGCCGGCAAGTGGACTCCAAACCATTAAACCAATTTTTTGATCATTTAATAAAGGAATTAATTCACGTTCCAAATCTCTGCCGGCAATTGTGTAATAAGCTTGCAACGAAACAAATTTTGAGAGATTATGATGATCAGAAAATGCAAGCGATTTCATTAATTGCCACGCAGTAATATTGCTGCAGCCAATGTAACGCACTTTGCCGCTTTTTATAAGATCATCCAAAGTTCTAACAGTATCTTCAAGTGGCGTTAAAGCATCGTAACCATGAATCTGGTACAGATCAATGTAATCAATATTCAAACGTTTTAAGCTTTCATCAACCTGCTGCATAATATGCTTGCGCGATAAACCGATTTGGTTTGGGCCATCCCCCATTTTGCCACGCACTTTTGTTGCAATAACAAGATCATCTCTTTTCAGCCCAAGATTGCGAATTGATTTTCCTGTAAGTTCTTCTGCTAAACCTTCAGAATAAACATTTGCTGTATCAATAAAATTGATGCCTGCATCAACAGAACGTTTCATTATTTCATCAACTGATGCCTGTGATAAATCTCCAATTGCGGACCATATACCTTTACTGCCGCCAAACGTCATTGTACCTAAACATAGTTCGGAAACTTTAAGTCCTGTATTGCCTAAAAATTTGTATTTCATGTGTCGGTTTTTAGATTTTTTTTGAATGAATATTTTACAGCAATAATTGTTCAAGTTTTTTTGCTGACTTGCTGACATAAAAAATGCAAACTGGAATTTGTTGCCATGAAAATATATTGTACAAGTGTTGCGACGCAAGGAACGATGCCACAAACTACAATTGCCGGTAACCAAAAATAATTTTACAAACTATTAAATGCATCGCTTAAATGCTCAACCACATCAGAGGCAAGCATGGTTTCTTTTGATTGTATTTGCAAAGTAAAATCGGCAGCAAGACCATGAAGATAAACGCCAAGCAAAGCAGCTTGCAGCGGATCATATTTTTGTGCAAGCAAGGCTGTGATAATTCCCGTTAAAATATCGCCGCTGCCACCTTTTGCAAGGCCGGCATTGCCCGTTGTGTTGAACCAACCTTCGCCATTTTTTGCAATCAAAGTATATCTTCCTTTTAACACAATTACACAATTTAATTTCTTTGATTGTTGCAAAGCCATATCAATTCTTTCAAAATCATTTTCCGCTTTGCCAAACAAACGCTCAAATTCTTTTGGGTGCGGCGTTAAAATAGTTTGGTCAGAAACCTGGCTCAATAATTTTTTATTTTTTGAAATGATGTTGAGCGCATCTGCATCAATAATAATTTTTTGTTTGAATTGCTGCAACGTTTGCTCAACTAATTTTTGTGCATCTTTTTCAGTTCCTAAACCCGGACCGATGCCAACGGCAGTTATCTTTTCAAAATCCAAATCATCTTCACGCAAGTTGCACATTGCTTCAGGTAAAGACGAATGAATCGAATTTAAAAAATTTTCAGGAACATTGACGGTTGTTAATCCTGCACCGGATCTTAAGCAGGCATGTGTTGCCATAATTGCTGCGCCCATTTTACCGGTATTGCCTGCAATAATTAATGCATGACCATAATTGCCTTTGTGCGTAAACGCCTTGCGCGGGGTATAAATATGCTGAATAAATGGTTTACTGATAAGTTGATAATCTGCATTTACTGTTTCCAAAAAATCTTTATGTAAACCAATATCAAGAATATGCAAAACGCCGGTATAATCCGCATTTTCTGCTACAAGAAAACATAATTTATAACATTGAAATGTTAGCGTAATAGCGGCTTTAATAACAGCATTATTAATGCTGGTTTTATCAATAAACATTCCGCTTGGCACATCAATAGAAATTACAAATGTATTTGACTGATTAATGTGGTTTACCAACGCAGCACTTAAATCTTTTAAAGGCCGATTTAAACCAGAACCATATAACGCATCAATTATAACATCATTATTATTTATTACGGGAAAAAATTCTTCTGCCTGGATGAAATGAATGTTTACATCAAGACCATGCAAACGTTGAAGATTAGTTTGAAAATCTTCTGTACCAACAGCGCCAAACTCTATAATGTAAATGCTAACATTATACTGCTGATTTATTAATTGTCTTGCTATGGCAAGCCCATCGCCGCCATTATTTCCTTTACCGCAAAATATTTTAAAAGGTCTATCAAATAATGGTTGCTGCAAAATAAAATCAGTGCAGGCTTGTGATGCGCGTTCCATTAAATCAATAGAAGTTATCGGTTCATGTTCTATTGTATATGCATCCCAATTATGTATTTGTTGTGCTGTAAAAATTTTCATTAGCATAAAATTAAAACAAACCTGACAACATTATAAATGAACATTTATTCACCATTAACAATCCGTTGCTAAACGCAGCAGAATAAAACACATCCTATATGCAATGATTTATTAAACAAAAAAAACAAACAACATGAAAAAAATTTTTACTCTATCATTAACCTTGCTTCTTTTAGGTTCCGCTGCATTTTCGCAATCCTTTTTTTCAAGAGTATCATTTAGAACACCTGTTATTAATATCAGTTTCGGACACAGATACGTTGAAACATATTCTTATACAAAGTATGAAAGAGACGTGCAGGTTTCGAAGATAAATGCGAACTATAATCAGCAGGTAAAAGAAGTAATGAATTTACGACTTGCAGCCGCTAAAAAAGTTGATCTTATTCAACAGTTGCAAAAAGAAAGAAACAATAAAATTCAAAATGTGAATGACCGTTTCTCTGATAGCAGGAATAAGTACAACTACAATCATTACGATCAAAATTACAATTGGAGAAGATAGTTTTAGTAGTGATCAATAGCAAAGCCTTTCCGTTTTCGGGAAGGCTTTATTTTTTGTATTCTTCAGCAATCGGATCGGTAATAACAGGCAACGCAGCATTTGAAACAACACTATATTTTTTTTGCAGCTGATAAAAAATAATTAAAGCAATTAATAAAATAGATATAGGCACCAATGAAAAATAAAAAGCAGTTTGGCCGCTGTATTTTTCAAAAATATATCCGGTAAGCAATGATCCTGTTGTGCCGCCAATTGCTGAAAAAATTATTATTAAACCCGACATAACTCCGTGTTTCGGTTTAGGCAAAGAACTTAAAATAACTGAATTAATTGCAGGATATACTGGTGCTAACAATAAGCCTATTAATGGAAAAATATATGCGGCTACCGGCGCAGTTAACCAGCCTGTAACGTTTGTTGCAGATTGGTTCTTTGCAAGCGGCATTG
>JBDUBY010000418.1:0-2153 GCA_040003735.1 Parafilimonas sp. | reverse complement strand
AATTAATACACTTACTGTTTCAAAAATTTCAACAGCGTTATAGTTTCGCCACTTACAATTCTTACAGTATAAATGCCTGGTAAAAGTTGTGCCATTGTAATATCAGTTTGATAAGACACATTATTTTTTCTTATTACTGAAAGGCCATTGCTATTAATAATTTCAACAGAAGATTGAGCAGGAATATTCCTGATATGCAAAATATCTTTTACAGGATTAGGAAAAATATAAGCAACATTTTTAGAAGTTGCTTTGCTTACATTATTCATATTAGAATTAGCAAAAGCGTTATCATCATTATTTAATCTTGTTACAAAACCAAATCTTTCCGGAAAGTCAACATTGCCTGAATCAGCGTAACCTGCAGTAATAATTTTTCCGGTTGATTGTAACCCAATTCCGGTTGCATGAATTCTAAATGTTTTGTCTATTCTTGAAATTTTTCCATTATCCCCAAAAGTTTTATCGAGTGATCCATCGGAAGAAAATCTTGCAGCAGCAAAACCAAAGTTGCCCGGATGATAATCTGTTATACTTCCAACAGCAATAATTTTTCCATCAGGCTGCAATGTTATTCCTGTTATATCTGCAAACCATTTACCAAATGCAGTATGTGTAAAACCGGTGTGCCCAAAGCTTATATCCCAATCACCATTTGGCAAAAACCGCACTAATCCAAACTGGCTTGTGTCATTACTTGTAGCGCCGCCAATAACAATTTTTCCATCGGGCTGAAGCGCAAGGCAACGTCTTGGAGAAGCTATATATAATTGTGCTGAAGCGATAAAACCATTTGTACCAAAACTGTTGTCAATACTTCCGTTTGCAGTAAGCCGGTATACAATTACATCTCCTGTTTTAGTTTGAGAATTAGCCGCTACAAGAATTTTATCACTGCTGTTGATTGCAATATCTGCTGCTTTAAGATTTCCGGTTACGGTTGAAGTTAAGGCAAAGGTTGCTATGCCATTAATACCAAATGTGCTGTCGATAGTTCCATTTGTATTAAATCGTACAACAACAGCTTTACTATTAGCGGCAATGGTAGTGCCGGCCACTAATATCTTGCCGTTGCTTTGCAAAGCAATGCCTGCAGTATTTGCAGAAACAGGGAATTTAGCAATGCCTTGTGTACCAAAAGAAGGATCAGTTTTTCCGTTTGATAAATATCTTATAGCAACAAATTCATTAACCGTTTCAAAATAATTTCCGGATACTACAATCTTATTATCGGTCTGAAGTACCATACCGCTTACTACACGGTTTCCGTCATACGTTTTTCCTTTGTTACCAAAAGTTGAATCAATTGTTCCATCTGCCTTGTTACGTATTATATAATTATAGCCCGCAGATAAAATCTTTCCATCGGCATAAACAATCATGCAGTTAATGTCTCCGGAATTTTGGTTAAGCTTCGTTAATTCAGTTCCCTTATCACCAAAAGTTTTATCTAACGTACCTGCCTGGCTAAAAAGTTTTGCAGGTAAAAAGAGAATACACGTTACAATAAAAGAATAAAAGTGTTTCATCATTTTTTTCACTCGAAAATATCAAAAATCTTGCTACTTATAAAGTCTATTGAATTAGCAGTTGATTAAATTTTGTTGTATCTCCACCGAATACATCAAAGTCAACCCGCGTTTTTATACCATTTACTTTACCTGTTGCATTGTGTTGCCAAAAGTTCCAGCCTTCATCAACACCAGGTTGTTTTTGTACAAAATAATGCGCCACCCAAAGTGGATAATCATCAAACTGGTGACCAAGAAAATTTTTATAAAAAGAAACATTGGTATAAATAACCGGCTTTACATTATATGCTTTTTCAATTGCAACCAGCCATGCACTTACACGGCTGCGCATACTATCAGGACGCACGCCGTATAATTCTTCCACATCAAGCACCGGCGGTAAATCACCTGTTTGCAATTTTACTGTTTTAATAAAATTTTGCGCCTGCAGTCTTCCGCTTTTTGTTGCAAGAAAAAAATGATACGCGCCGCGAATAATGCTTGCTTCTTTTGCTTTTTGCCAGTTGTTGTTATATTGTTTATCTACATTGTTCAATCCTTCTGTTGCTTTTATAAATGCAAATTTAATATTCACATCCTGGTCGTGCATACCTGCAACAGCAGGCCAGTAAATATTTCCCT